>PLWR01000711.1 GCA_003165615.1 Acidobacteriota bacterium
CAGCAAAGTAGAAAGTTCCTGTTGAAGGCGGCACAGTAGGCGGATGGAAAAACAGGAGCTATTGCTGATGAGTGGGAAAGAGCGGGATCGGTTGAAGGTGTTGCACGAGGTGGAGGGCGGGCATTTGACGCAGGGGCGGGCGGCGCAGCAGTTAGGGATCACGGACCGCTGGGTGCGGAAGCTGCTGGTGCGGGTGAGCCAGGAGGGCGACGGCGGGATCGTGCATCGGCTGCGGGGACGGCCTTCGCATCGGCGTATGCCGGAGAAGGTGCGGGCGCGCATCGTGAAGCTGGGGAAGGCGAAATACCGGGACTTTGGACCGACGTTGGCCTCGGAATATCTAGCCCAGGACGATGGCGTGCAGGTGAGTAAGGAGACGCTGCGGAAGTTGCTGATCGAGGCGGGGGTATGGAAACGGCAGCGCCGGCGAGTCGAGGAGGTCCACATGTGGCGGGCGCGGCGAGCTTGCCGGGGGGAGTTGGTGCAGTGGGATTCCTCGCATCACGACTGGCTGGAAGGGCGGGGACCGAAGTTGTACTTACTGGCGATGATTGATGACGCCACGAGCCAGGCGTGGGCCGGTTTTGCTGAGCACGACACGACGGAAGAGAACTTTCTCCTGCTGGAAAATTACCTCGCGCAGTGGGGTCGGCCGGTGGACTTCTACACGGACAAGCACAGTCTGTTCACGGTAAATCGTCCGGCGCGTCGGGCGGAGGACGAGGCTTGGCCCGAGGCTTGGACGCAGATCGGGAGAGCGTTGCGGGAGTTGGGGATCGGCTGGATTGCGGCCCACTCGCCACAGGCCAAGGGGCGCGTGGAACGCTTCTTTGGGACGGCGCAGGACCGCTTGGTGAAGGGACTGCGCCAGGCGCGGGTAGGCAACCTGGAAGAGGCCCGGCAGTATCTGGAGCAGGAGTACTTGCCGCTGTGGAATCGGCGTTTTACGGTGGACGCCGCGAACCCCATGGATGGGCATCGACGATTGGAGAAGACGCATAATCTGGCCGCCATCCTGAGTCATGTGGAGGAACGAGGGGTGGGGCATGATTACACCCTGCAGTACCACAAGCGCCGCTACCAGATTGCCCACACGGATATTCATCCGGGGCTGCGAGGCGCCACGGTGCGGGTGGAAGAGCGCGGGGACGAAACGGTGTGGGTGCGATTCCGCGATCACTACCTAAGCGTTAAGGTGTGCGATCCCCCGACTCGCCCCAACCCCTTACCCGCGCGCCCACGGGTGAAGAAAATCTCCCCAGCCCCCATCGGCAGCAAGCCGCGGAATTGGATGGAGGGGTTCCAACTGCGGAACAGTCAGCCCGTGTGGAAAGTGATCAAACAAGAAACCGGTGGGTGGGCACCTGAGACCAAGGCAAGGGATCGGCGGGCGGAGTGGGGCGCTAACTCCAGTCGCCCTACGGGCTCCTTCCGTTAGCGCCCCACAGGATCTTCTTACTTTGCTAAGAACAGGAACTTCTTACTTTGCCTTGACATCAAAATCGCGGGCCGCTCCAGGGTGCCGCCCTCATCAAACCTTGATGTCTGCGTCTGGCAAGTTCTATTGGTCCATTTCGGGGGTCTAGTATGGCGCACGCTCGGGCTGATTGAGGGCTTATCGATTGCCTCCCTGAATCGAATCCCAAATCCATCACACCAGCCAAACATAGCCCGGTGCCGCTGTCTGAGAGGTGAAGAGACACCATATTGACAACGTGTCCGACCTGGGATAGGTTCCGCTTGTCAGAATGAAATACTATTCAGGAGGGTACCCCGATGGGACGCACATCGACTCAACGACAACGGTCTCCTCTTCCCACCACTCAGAACGCCGAATTGGTGAGACCCACTACCACAGAAGAAAGCCAAACAGCGACCAATCAACAAGGCATTCCTATTCCGGCAACTCAAAAGGTCAAGCCGGTGCAACCAACCATCACCGAAAATGATGTAAGACTTCGAGCCTATGAACTCTACCTCGAACGAGGTGCTGTTCCAGGCGACGCGGTCAGTGATTGGCTGCGAGCGGAGCGGGAACTTCTGGCAGATTAGCTTTAATGCGAACCTTGCATGACCCCGCACACCCTTGGCACTTATGGCGTCGGTCTTATGCGCCCTTATCGTTTCCTCGGGACAGCTACTCCTCATCGGTGGCGGCACGCACGGGGACCGTTTGCCCCGCCTGGAGTAGCTGCCTGACCCAATTGGAGGTAGGAGCAAAGTTTCTGTATGGCGCTTTAATCATGCGCTTCCAAGCAAGCGTTGCCATGCCCCGGAGCTTGCGCTCAGCCATGGACCCCATGGCCAGCGTGCGAACGCAGTACCGCTCCACCTTGGCGCTCAGGCTCCGCTCTCGAACCTGCTCGGATTTCATGAGTTGGTGGTCGTCGTATATCCGAAGGGTCATGTCGCCCAGGTTATCCCAGAACACGCACAGGAAAAAGAGAAGTCCGGCGAACTCCGGGCAGGGCGCAATCATCAAGGCAGCGGCCACCCCTAAGAGTTTCTTCAATTTGTTCCTTCCTCTGCTTCCCAGCCCTGTACCACCAAGTTACCTGAGGTAAGAGCAAACGGAACACCAAAGTTAGACTGTTGGGGATAACCCGTACTGGTTCTTTGGGTTAGTGGTGAGCCAGAGGCTGCTGCCAGGGGGAATGAACGGCACCGATTCGAGAGATTATTACAAAAAACTGGATTTTCAGGCGGAAGATATATGGAAATTCACGAATCTCGGCCTGCTCATCTGGGGCGAGGATGCGGCGCAACATTCGCTCGTTCGAGTTTCCCCTCCTGGTTGCTCATTGGTATTTGTTGGTCATTCAGGCTCTGAGATTTCAATCAAAAACGGTACATGAGCATCGCAATGGGTACAGACGGCGGTCCCCGCCGCTGCCTCCTTCCCCGGCGTAATCGTCGCCTCGAATTTGCGCAGGTAATCCGGGCAGGTCAGCACAAAATTACCGGCAAAGGCAGGACGTGTCCGAGCAGGAGTAGCCACCACTTGGGGAAGGTCTGGACACTCGTGAGTTTTTTTCGCCAGGTCATGCACGACATGCAGGAGGTCGGAAACTCGGCGCATGCTCTTTTCCAACACGCGGTCAGGCCGCGTTTCCGCTGGAAACTCACTTGGGGTTAACCCCGACAGGGCTATAACAGGTATGGTTGGGAAGCGCCGACGCACTACTCGTATTAACTCGAATCCCGACATTTGGGGCATATGTAGGTCGGAGATAATGACCCTGGGAAGGGTATCCCGGAGTTTCACGAGGGCGTCAATTCCGTCATCGGCGTGAATCGCTTGGTAACCCGCTTTCTCCAAATGGCCCGAAATAAGGGCACGCATGGAAACCTAGTCGGCATAGCCGAAATAATAGCGGGCGCGATTTGATTTACAAACGCCTAAATCCCACCAAACAGTTCATGGACACTACCCGTTCGCTGGGACTGCGTATCAAGCCATTTAAGAATGTTACTTTGGTAGGACCCGTCGAGACATTAAGAATGTAACCGGGAGCTCGTCGTCGTGGCTGTGGGAAAGTGGGAATCGCGAAGCGATTTCCAAGCTCGCGAAGCGAGCGGCTTTTCCACAGCCTGGGGGCGGACTTAATTTCGAGGGGGGCGGTGGCAGCTTCCGTTTCTCGGGGCTCGCTTGCGGGCTGAGCCGGGAGTTGGCCATGGCGTAGATCCCCTCGATCTTCCCTTCGATCATCTTCCCCAGTTGAAACGGGTCCCGTGACGAGCGCAGTTTCTTCAGTGCCGCCACCTGATCGGGGTGGGCCGAGGAAGAGGCCAGCACTCGCTCGAGGGGAGTTTGCGCCGCGTCATAGACGCGCCGCACCTGGGATCCCACACGAACCTTCTTCACCAGCTTCACCGACGGGAGATACAGGTTCAGCCACAGGCGCAGCTCGTGCCGGTAGAGATCGTTCATCGCCTCCACCGCCGCCCGCGAATCGTAGCGTTCCCACCCCAGCAGCTTGCGCACGTGCGTCCAGTTCTTCTGCTCCATGTGGGCATTGTCGTCCTTCTTGTACGGTCGTCCGCGCGTCAGTTGGATCTGGCTCTGTTGACACCACCGCTGCAGATGCCAGTTAATGAACTCCGATCCGTTGTCCGAATCCAGCCCCAACAGGCGAAAGGGCAACCCGCCCTGAATCTC
>PLWR01000451.1 GCA_003165615.1 Acidobacteriota bacterium
AAGAATTTTACGAACGATGTACTAGAAACCAAAGGGGTTAGCGTTTAGCGACAATAAGTCTAAACTCCTTATCTTATTCAAAGGAAAATGATCAGCTTGAAAGTGGGAATCGGGGGCGGAAAAAAGGGCGTGGTTTGCCATGATGTATCAGAAACAAAATAAGTTAGCAATTACGAGCGAAAACCTCGAAAAAATCTATATCATTGAAAAAAAGTAGTTATTGTATCATTGGCGGCCAGGGTCATGCAAAAAAAGCCCCCAAAAATGGGGAAACGAAGCCGGAATGTCATTGAAAACAAATGACGAGGAAAATTCCAATTCATGGCTTGCCAAGATATTATAGAAAACAAAGGAGTTATATTCGCTTGCCAAGATGTTGATGAAAACAAAGGGAGTTAGCAAAAGGGCAGTGACAAGTGACGAGTGACGAGTGACGAGCAGGAAAGGAGCCAGGAGCTAGGAGCCTGTCGGAGATAGATTTTGCCGTATGTAGAATCAGCAACTTAGCGACTTTACAATCGCTGTAAGTGATTGATTCTTCGTAGAAGAACTTCTATCTCCGACAGGCTCCTAGGAGTCAGGAGCTAGGAAACGAACGGTTCTTGATTGTAGCACCGCCCGGAACTTGTCCCGATTTGATCGGGAGGGGGGGCTGGTGTCATTTGGAATGGGAATCCCCTTTGAAACACCGGTCATTCCCGCGAAGGCGGGATTCCACTGCGCAAACCATTGGATATGCGCCGCCAACGGACTGGATTCCCGCCTTCGCGGGAATGACGGCATCGGGGGCGTGCCCGCGTCCCGCAAATGACACCAATACCGGAAGACGGCACATGCCGGGCTAAAGTCTGCGCTCCGCCGCAGATTAGGACACAACGGCTAAGTTCGATGCCTCTTCGGCCGATAGAATAGTTTTGGCACGCATGGCTTTGCTAAACCCGCGACAGGGTTTGCCAACCAGGAGTATGGGGAGCAAATGAGAGTGACGTCGGAAAGGGAACGACCTTCCACATCCGTTTACCCATCGATCCCGGGGAATGTTCCAAGGAGGTGAAGGCGTCATGAGGCGAGTGCTCTTTGTAGATGACGAACCCATGATCCTGGAGGGGTTGCAGCGCATGCTGCGTCCCCAGGCGCATGAGTGGGAGATGGCTTTCGCTCCCGGGGGTGAGGCGGCGCTGGCATTGCTGGAGGCTTCGCCCTTTGATGTCATTGTCTCCGACATGCGAATGCCGGGCATCGACGGAGCCACTTTGCTCCTGCGCGTGCGCGAACAGTATCCCCAGGTGGTGCGCATTGCGCTTGCCAGCCCCAAGGAGTTCTGCACGGCGCTGCGGGTGGTTCCCGTCGCCCATCAGTTTCTGGCCAAGCCCTGCGATGCCCAAACGCTGCGCGTTGCCGTCGAGCGGGCCTGCCATCTTAAGGCGCTGCTGAGCGATGACTCCATCCGCCGCACCGTGACCGCACTGGGAGACCTGCCTTCGCTCCCCCGCACTTATCAAGCCTTGACGCAGGAGCTGGCGGATCCCGACGCGTCGCTGCAGAAAGTCGGAAAAATCATCAAGCAGGACGTGGGGATCTCCGCCAAAGTCCTGCAATTGGTGAATTCCGCCTTCTTCGGCGTAGCCCACTCCATGACCAACATCCAGAGCGCGGTCAGCTACCTCGGCATCGATACTCTCAAAAACCTGGTGCTCTCCGTGGAGATCTTCCGGGCATTCAAACCCCAGAGAGAGCTGCCCGGGTTTTCCCTGGAAAAGCTGCAGATCCACGCGCAGCTTACCGCCAACATTGCTGCCCGCCTGCCCTTGCCCAAACACCTTACCGACATTGCCATGGTGGCGGGCATGCTCCACGATGTGGGCAAGCTGATTATGGCTTGGAAGCTCTCCGCACCCTTCGGGGAAATGCTGCTGGAAGCGCAAGGAACTCCCTGCCCCCTCCACCAGGTGGAAGAGCGCATGAACGGATTTAGTCATGCCGAGATGGGGGCCTATCTGCTGGGGTTGTGGGGATTAACTTACACGGTGGTGGAGGCCGTGGCGCTTCATCACGGCCCCAATCGCGTGCCTCATCAGAACTTTGACGCGATTTCGGCTGTATACGCCGCCAATCTCCTGGCCCATGAGTTCGAGGAGTCCTCCAGCGGGGGACAGGCAATTTACAAATTGGAGAGCTACCAGGAAGAGCTTGCCGCGCTGGGGGTCTGGGAGATGATCCCTGAATGGCGAGCCATGGTGAAAGAAACACCAGCATTGTTGGTGGAGGCATAAGATGGCTGAACGGGGTTGCCCCCGGATTTTGCTGGTGGACGACGATGTGAATGCGCTCGCGGGGCTGCGGCGAAACTTGCCGCTGTACTTCGACGTAACCCTCGCCATTGGGGCTGAGGAAGCGCTGGGTGGTGGTGTTATTTGCGACCCACTGGCGCTCCCCATGTGCCGTCATTCCCGCGCAGGCGGGAATCCATTGCGTAAGCCATTGGAAATGCGTGAGTGACAGAGTGGATTCCCGCCTGCGCGGGAATGACCATTGTATCGAAAGGGGTTCCATTCCAAATGACACCACTACCAGGCGCTGGAATTGATTATGTCCCAAGCTCCGCATCAGGCGGTCCCGGTCAGCGCTCTCCCCACTTCAACTTCTTTTGCAGAATCTCGAAGTACGGGGTGGACGGCGGCCGAACCAATTCCACGAAAGAATCGGCCTTGCGCATTCGCACTACATCTTCGCTGTGAGCGGCGATGCCGACTTGCCCGTCGACGGTCAGGTAGGCGGCCTCGCGCAGACTCTTTACCGTCACCTCGATCTTGACGGTATTGGGAAGTACCAGCGGCCGATGGGTAAGGGTATGGGCGCAGATGGGCGTAACCAGGAATGCTTCCACCGAAGGCGTAACGATGGGTCCACCCGCCGCCAGCGAATAAGCAGTCGACCCCGTGGGGGTGGACACAATCAAGCCGTCCGACTTGTAGGTTGAAACTTTCTCGCCATTCACGCGCACTTCAAAGTCCAGAATTCGCGCAATGGCGCCTTTATTCAGCACCACGTCGTTCAGTGCTAGAAACGAGGTCAGGATTTCATCCGCCCGAATCAGTTCGCCTTCAATCTGCACGCGATGATCGGTCTGGTGGGTGCCGGCCACCACCATTTCCAGGGTGGGAATAAGTTCTTCGCGGGTGATTTCGGTAAGAAATCCAAGACCGCCCAGGTTCACGGCCAGAATGGGAACCGGTTTGCGATTCAGAGCGCGCGCCGTAGCCAGCAGGGTGCCGTCTCCGCCCAGTACGATCAGCAAATCCACCTGGGCCGGCATTTCGTTGCGGGTCAGACAGCGCTCTTTCGTCGCCATGATGGCCCCGGTTTCCTTGTCGATGAACGCCTCAATGCTGCGTTCATGGAGCCATTTAAGCAAACCGGGAACAATCTCACGGACTTCCGTCTTCTTCGGTTTGGAGATAATGCCGACGCGTTTAATGGGCATGGCCATGGGTGAAGATCATTTTAGCAGGATGTGGAAGAATGAGGTAGCGCAGCGCGGCGGGGCCGCGCTACGCTACGTTTTCCACACCGCGTGCAGGAAAAACTCGCGGTTTCCCTCCGCGCCTGGCAGCGGACTTTCCATCGACGCCAAATCGCTGAAGCCGAGCTCCAGCAGTTTGCGAGAGACCTTGGCGACGGCCTCCTGGTGCTGTGCCGGGTCACGCACAATGCCGCCTTTTCCCACCTGCCCCTTGCCCACTTCGAATTGGGGTTTGACCAGTACGATCAGGTCGGCGGGGGACGCAAGCAGAGGGACGAGCGCGGGCAGAATCAGAGTGACCGAAATGAACGAGACATCAATGGTCACCATTTCCGCGAGCGCTCCAATCCGATCAAAGGTTATATAACGCGCATTGGTTTTTTCCAGAACGACGACGCGCGAGTCGCGCCGCAATTTCCAGTCGAGCTGATTGGTTCCTCCGTCCACGGCGAACACTTTGCCGGCACCGTGCTGAAGCAAGCAATCGGTAAAGCCTCCGGTGGAAGCGCCGACGTCAAGGCAGACCTTGGCATCGGGATTGAGGCGAAAGTGCTCCAGCGCCCCTTCCAGTTTCAGCCCGCCGCGGCTCACGTACTTGGGGGCCTCGCCCAGCAGGCGCAATACGGCTTGCGCGTCGACGAGCGTGCCGCACTTCTCCACTTTCTGCTCGTCCACCAGGATCAGCCCCGCCAGGATAAGGCCCTGTGCCTTTTCGCGGGACTCCACTAGCCCCCGCTCCACCAGGAGCCGGTCAAGGCGGGTTTTTTCTGCGCGCGCGTGCGTCATTGACAGCCAGATTACCGCTGCTGCGGGAAGAAAGAAAGAGGGAGGATGCAGGATTTAGAGCATTTCCATCTATTATGTA
>PLWR01000556.1 GCA_003165615.1 Acidobacteriota bacterium
TTGGCCAGCACGCAGTTTCAGTACCAGGACGTTGGCGTAAACCTGGAATTGACGCCCCACCTTTTGGCGTCCGGGGAGGTCGCCCTTCACGCCAAGATCGAAATTTCCTCCTTGGGCGCCAATGTAACCGTTGGGGGCGTTAGTGAGCCCACCTTCGGCCAGCGAGTGATTGAGCACGATATCCGATTGCGAGAAGGCGAGGTAAACCTCTTGGGTGGGCTGCTTCAGAGCACGGAGACGGCCCAGGTGCAGGGAGTCCCTGGCCTGGGCAGTCTCCCGGTGCTGCACTACTTCTTTTCCGAGGATCATAAGGAGGTCAGCGACGTCGAAGTGCTGGTGATGCTGACACCGCGGATCATTCGGCTGCCCGACAGTTCCCAGGATCAGAGTGCGAAGCCCTTTGCTGCCCACGACGACTCCGGCTCCGGCCCTTTCGAGCTCAGATCCATACCAGAAACTCCCGAGCCAAGAGCGATCCCCCAAGGAGGTATCGGCCCAGGCCAGCCGCCGGCTCATTAGAGGAATAAGGACTCTATAGCAGCACGGGGGAGTCGAGAGGATCGGAGGTTTCCGAAATGTCAGATTCACGGAATTGGTTTCGACGTTCGTTTCTTGCCGCCCTGGCGCTGCTTCTGATGGCAATTTGGGGACTTGCGCAGTCGGAGTTGGGAAACGTGCAGGGTCTGGTCACCGACCCATCCGGAGCGGTGATACCGGCAATAACCGTAGTGGCTGTCGACGCTAACGGCACCTCGCACGAAACCCAAACCAATGAAGAGGGCCGCTACGCTTTCCACCATCTCGATCCCGGCGCTTACACCCTCCGCGTTCAGCTCAAAGGCTTTGCCAATTTCGAAAAACCGGGTGTCGTCGTCATCTCGGGCCAGCCTCAGACTGTGAACGTGAAACTACAGGTGACACTTGAGAAACAGCAGGTCACGGTGGAAGAGAATAGCGTGCATATCAGCGTTCAATCTGAAAACAACGCCAGTGGCTTGGTGCTGAAAGGGAAAGATCTCGACGCGCTTTCTGATGACCCCGACGAGTTGGCGTCGCAACTCCAGGCGCTGGCAGGCCCTGCCGCCGGGCCCAATGGCGGGGAAATCTACATTGACGGATTCACGGGCGGGGAGCTTCCCACGAAATCCTCCATCCGGGAAATCCGGGTGAATCAGAATCCCTTCTCCGCGCAATATGACAAGCTTGGATACGGGCGTATCGAAATTTTCACCAAGCCGGGCACAGACAAGTGGCACGGGCAAGGAATGGGTATGTTCAATGACTCCGCTCTCAATTCACGCAACCCCTTTGCAAGCACGGAGCCGGGCTACCATCGAGAATTCATGGACGGAAGCCTGGGGGGACCCCTCAGCAAGAAGGCCTCTATCTTCATCGATGGCGGGCGCCGGGATATGGCGGGAGATTCGGTGGTCAGCGCAGTAGTGTTGCACTCGAATCTCCAGCAAACGGCGTTCAGCCTGGCAGTGCCCAATCCCAACACGAACACGAATCTAAGCTCCCGGATTGATTACCAACTGCCCTCGAACAACACCCTTACAGCGCGCTATCAGTTCTTTGACGTCACGATTAAGAATAATGGCATCGGGCAATTCGCCTTGGCAGCGCAAGGCTACAACACCCAACAAACCGAACACAACATCGAGATCAGCGACTCGCAGGTGATCAACGCGCGCGCCGTCAATGATTTCCGGCTGCAGTTTGTATATGACGGAAATACTCAAATTCCCCAGAGCCAGGACGCCACCGTGCTGGTTCAGGGAGCGTTCACGGGAGGGGGGAATTCCCAAGGGAAGCTCTTGGACACGCAGAACCACGTCGAGATCCACAACCTCACGTCCCTTTCCAGAGGAAAACATTACTTCACGTTCGGCGGGAGGGTAAGAGATGTGAACGAATGGGATAGCTCCACAGGGAATTTCAACGGGACCTTCACTTTCGCATCGCTGGCTGCTTATCAATCCGCGGAAACCGCGCTTTGGGGGTGTCAGCAGGCAGGGGAAAGCTCCTGCCAAGCCAGCGGTGCGAGCCAATTCTCGCTCACGGCCGGAAATCCCGTCGCGGCGGTCAATTGGATCGACTTGGGGCTCTACGCGGAAGATCAATGGCGCCTTCGCTCCAATATGTCGCTCAATATCGGTCTCCGCTACGAGACGGAAAACTCCATCCACGATCGCACCGATTTCGCCCCACGCGTGGGCTTCGCCTGGGCACTTGGCCATGGCAGTAGCGCGAAGACCGTCCTCCGCACCGGATTCGGCGTTTTCTACGACCGGTTTCAGGAAACTCAGGTTCTCGAAGCCAAGCGTTTGAATGGCGTGAACCAAACGCAATACATCGTTACCGATCCCGATTTCTTTCCCAACATTCCGCTCGCGAGCGAGCTCGCGCAGATGTCCGCCAACGCGACGGCAAACACCACCTATCAGATCGATCCCCATTTGCGGGCACCCTACACAATTCAGATCGCCGTCGGTGTGGAGCGGCAGGTTACAAAGAACGCCACGGTTTCCGTCACCTATCTCAACTCGCACGGCGTTCATCAACTCATGACCAGAAACATTAATGCGCCACTTCCCGGCACCTACGTTTCATGCGCCACCGGCGATACCAACTGCACGCCGTCCGCCGGCACACGACCCTACGGGGATGTAGGGAACCTTTACCAATATGAGTCGGATGGCCTCTTTAATCAGAACCAGGTCATCACCAACCTAAATCTCCATCTAGGCACGAAGGTTGCCCTGTTCGGGTTTTACTCCCTGAATTTTGCCAATAGCAACACGTCGGGCGTCAGCTCCTTCCCTTCCAATTCTTATGACCTTGCACTGGATTACGGTCGCGCCGCGTTTGACATCAGGCATCGCTTATTCTTGGGAGGATCTTTTTCACTACCCAAAGGGCTCCGGCTAAGTCCGTTCATGCTCGCCAACTCGGGTTCGCCTTTCAATATCACGACCGGCCAAGACAATAACGGTGATTCCATATTCAACGACCGCCCCACCTACGCTCCCGCCGGAGCTACGGGAACAAATGTCGTCAAGACCCAGTGGGGAACGCTTGATGCTAATCCCCAAGCAGCCGAGACCGTCATTCCCATCAACCTTGGGACAGGGCCGGGGCAATTTTCCCTGAATCTCCGATTGAGCAAGACGATCGGTCTTGGGAGGAAGACCGAGAGCAGAACCCTCGGAGGTCCAATGGGGCCGCCACCGGGCGGGGGGCGTGGTGGGCCTCCGCCCGGCGGGGGCGGTGGCCCAGGCGGAGGTCTTGGCCCCGGTGGACTGAGCAGCAGCGGGGGACGGGGCGGACCCCCAGGACAGAATGTGAGTTATCGCTACAACCTGACCTTGGGCATCGGCGCAATGAACGCCTTCAACATTGTGAATTTGGGGGCGCCTGTTGGCCAACTGAGTTCGCCGCTTTTCGGCAAGTCGAATTCTTTGGCAGGAGGCTTCGGCCCCCCGGGTGGTGGCAACCGTCAAATCGACTTCCAGGCGATGTTCAATTTTTAATCGCTGGCCGGATTGAGGGTGAAAGGCTGGACGCTCAGATCTGCAATCAGGTTGTCGCTATCGAAGGGTCCCCGCCGGGCGGCTTTGCGTCAGGCGGGCGTCCGGCCGGGGCTAGGCAGCAACCCCGCCGGTAGTGGCCTCAGCCCTAAGTACCGTGCCGCGCCAAGGCCCCCTGGTGGGGCTTCCTAATGCGTACTTCAAATCTTTCGGACTTCCGACATTGATCGATGGGTACTAGCCCGCTTTTCTCACCAGGACTCTCACGGCCGATTCGGGGCCATGAGATTGGCGGCTGGCGGGGATTTGGGGCTGTGTCGTGTCGTGAGGTGACCAGGGGGCAAGAAAAGGCAGGGAGGACGGCTGAGCGGTAAGGGTTTACGGGCCGAAATTAGCACACTTCTCCCTGTGGATATTTTCCCCAACCAGTCCCTGCTCCCCCGCGGTTTCAGGTGCGCAACGGCACCTTCTGCAGCTGGGCATAGGCCTGCCGAAACCGTTCCGCGTAAGGGTAGCCTTCGGCCATGGACACCCAAACTTTTCGCACCGTGATTCGAATCAGCGCCCCGATTTTCAGCAGCTTCAAGCGCAGCGTGGTGCATTGCGCCTGGGCCATTTCGGTTCCCTGCAGGCCCAGTCGTCGCAGTGCTTGCATCAGCGAGTAAGCCACGGAAGAAAAGTACAAGCGGATTTGATTGCTGCGCAGATAGGCCGTGCTGGTGCGGTCGGAGAACAGCATCAATTGTTCTTTGATGCGGTTTTCCATCTCCCCTCGGGCACAGTACAGTTCCTCGTACAACGCCTGCGCCGCCCACTCTTGACTCGGCAACGAGGTCACGACGAAGCGCGGGTTGGCGCCTTTCTCCAGATGCTCGGCCTTGGCCACCACGCGCCGCGCTCGCGACCAACTCTCCCGCGTTTGATAGATAAACTCCTGGAAGAACCGCGCCGCCTGTCCGGTCCGTTGGTATTGCTCAGCGGCCCGCTCCAGCTCCGCCGTGATCTCCGCCCGCAAGCGCTCATTCTTGGCTAACCCCAAGACGTAATCCACCTGGTTCGCCTCGCACCACGCCATCAGCTCTTCCCGGCAGAAACCGGAATCGCCGCGCACGATGATCCGCACCTCCGGCCACGCCTGCCGCACTTGCTGCACCAGGCGGGCCACCTCCTCCACGCTTCCCGCCGCCCCATCGATATCCGCCGGGCGCAGCCGCGCGCACAACAGGTGTTCTCCGCAAAAGATATACAACGGCAGATAGCAGTAGTGCCCGTAATAGCCGTGGAAGAATCGCCCTTCCTGATTCCCGTGCAGCGGATCGTCCGTGCTGTCCAGGTCCAGGATAATCTGCCGCGGCGGCTCGTCGTGCGCCTGGAGAAAAATCTCTCCCAACAGCCGGTCCACCGCGGCAAAATTCAATCCGATCTTCTTGTAGCGCTCTTCCACTTTCACCTCCGTCGCGGTCAACTCCAGCCGATTCAGCGTGCTCTTGCCCGCCAGCGCCTTGCCTTGATCGCGTTCCCGCACCCGGCTCTCCCCCGTCGGGTCCGGTTTCCCCGCCAACACCCCCAGCAGCGGGTCGCGCCGCAACTCGTCGTGATCATTCAAATCTTCGTACCCCAGCGCCAGCCCGTACACCCGCTGCGCCACCAACTCCTCCACCCGGTGCTCGATGCGCTCCGCCTGCCGGTGGTCTCGGAAACAGGCCGCAAACTGGGCGATAATCCCCGTCCGCTTCTCCACCTCGCGCAGCAGCAACCCGCCCGCGTCGCTGGTGATCGCTCCGCCGTCAAACCTACTCCGCACTTCGCGCTTGTCCAGGGGGTGAAATTTCAGAAAATCTTGGTTACACTGTGTAGACAAAAGGCTGTCCTCCTTCTTCGGCAAAAGTCTTTTCCACAAAAATACTTATGCCAGAAATGGACAGCCTTTTTCAATTTATTGGTGAAATATCCGGGTTAGCCCAACACCTTGCGGGACCTTCCCTGACGTAGGCAGTCATTTGGCCGTGTAGTCGGCAAACCCAACGACTAGCCCTCAACCTAAGTGCCCCCGAAACGGGGTTCGGGTCATCGAAGACATCTGAGGATCGATGTC
>PLWR01000377.1 GCA_003165615.1 Acidobacteriota bacterium
AGCGCCACGCTGGAAATATCGGGAACGGTACGCAACCACGCGAACCAGGACGTGGCGGCGAACCTGGATCTCAAAATCGCACCCGATAATTTCGCGGGCGCGAGCATCGCACTGCCCCGGCAGAATGTGAATTTCCATCCGGGAGAAAATACCTTTACCCGCGAAGTTCAACTGAAGAACGCGCACTTGTGGTGGACGTGGGATTTGGGCGCGCAGAATCTCTACCAGCTTACCGCCACAATTTCGCCGGCCGCCGGGCAACGCGCGGATACGCGTGCCGCCATCTTCGGCGTCCGAACCATCACCCGCAACAGCGACATGGCCTACTGGCTGAACGGCAAGCGCTTGTACCTGAAGGGCGCGTGGTATCCCATGTCGGACTACTATGGCAGCAAGCCGACGCACGAAACCTATGTGAAGGATTTGGAAATGTACAAGGCCGCCAACCTGAATCACCTGGTGGCCTTTACGGTGGTGGAGAAACCCGATTTTTATGATCTCTGCGACCGCATGGGCATCCTCGAGATTTTTGAATTTCCCTTTTCGCAATTTGGCCCCATCGAAGTCCTGGCGTATACCAATCCCCGGCGTGAGACATTCGTCAAGACATCGCTCGACCAAATCCGCCAGATCATCATTCAGCTCCGGGATCATCCTTCCGTGATCGTCTGGGCCGCCTTTGCCGAGGCGAAGGTTAAGGGATTCGGATGGGGGAACGGCGACGAAGACTGGGGCAAGTTTGGTTACGAAGAATATTCCAACCAGATTCAGAAGCTCGTGCAGGAGCTTGATCCCGGCACCATCTACCACCCCAGCCTCTGCGACGTGGGCGAGCAGCACTTCTGGATGGCCAATGCCGGAATGGGGATCAGCGGGGGCTATCAGGAACAGTTCAACGCCAACGCCGGCTTCGTTTCCGAGTACGGCGGCATTGCCCTGCCATCCTACCAAACCCTGCGTAAGATTCTGACGCCCGAACAAATGTGGTCGGACCAGCCCACCACCCTGCCGCGTTGGTTTAACCTGCCCATCGACATTCCCAGCTACGCCTATCAAACCAGTTTTGAATACAAAGGCCTGTATAGCGTCTTGCACCGCGTGAATCAGTTTGTTGACCGCCACGTACAATCGGCCCAGGAGCTGGTGGACGACTCGCAGCTTTATCAGGCCTTCATGTTCAAATATTCCACCGAGAGCTATCGTCGGAAGAAATACCACTCCATCAACGGGACGCGTATTTGGGCCTACGGGGAAGACACGCCGGGAATTCGCTTCAACTTCATGGACTACTATCGCATTCCCAAGATGGGTTATTACTATCTGAAGAATGCCCAGGCGCGGTTTGCCGTCAGTTTTGCTTATGAGCAGGCGCTGGAATCGCAGGTGTCGGGCACGCGGTTGCAGATTCCCATTTGGGCGGTGAATGATTTCCGCCGGGATGTGCCGTTCAGCCTGCACTGCGAGATTCTGGACCTTCAGGGGCGGAAAGTTTGGAGTCATGATTCCGATGCGGTTGCCGGAGACGACGAAAGCAAGCAGGTGGGTGCGGTGGAGTGGACCACGCCGGACCAGCCTGGCATCTATGTTCTGCGCGCCCGCGCCACGGAGAAGGGCGGGGAACCACTCGTTGCGGAGAACTCCGCCTATATCAAGGTTACGCCCCGACTGTTCGCGCGGCCCATCAAGGTGCTCCTGATCGGCGAGAAGCAATTCGCGTTGCCCATTGCGGAGATGGCCCGCGCCGCGGGTGTTGACGTCGACGTTATCCAGGAAGAATCCCTCCCCCGGTTCGCCGAACTCAAGAATCCCGCGGAGATTCGGGCGAAATACGATATCGTCTGGCTGGCTTGCTTCGACTCGCTCTGGAAGCTGATGGACGACCAGATGGCGGATGGTTTGCGGCAGGCGATTCACGATGGGGTGGGGTTCATTCATACCGGAGGGCCGGGAAGTTTTCATGGGGGCTATGGCCGGGCGGCTTTGATCGATGTGCGTCCCCTTGCGCAGGCGCTGCCCGTAAAGTTGCACAGCCGATACGATGTGATCCTGGGTCCGCTTTCCGTGGATGCGATTCAACCGGTCTTCGAACCCTTCAAGACCATTCGCGTAACCGAGCCCGCCGGCGAGGGCTGGAGTGACCTGGGGTTTGCCGGCCTTGGAATCGAGGGATTCAATGACGTGGATTTGCTCCCCGGCAGCCGGCAGATCATGACAATTTCCGGACGCCCCCTGCTGGTGACCGGCGATTATGGCAAGGGGCATACTGTTGCGTTCACCGGCTATACGCCCGGTTACACTTTGAAAAAGGCGTTTTGGGACTCCAGCATCACATTTCCTTATTGCCTGGATCAGGAGTTTGTGACCGACCCGGTGTCCAAGTCCTACTTCTCGCTCTTCCTGCGCCTGATCGCACTGGCCAGCGGCGAAAAACCGGCCGTTCCTTTTGACGACCTGCTGGCTGCCAGAGACAAACCCTTGTTTGAGAGCTTGAAGGATTTGCCGAAAGCGCCGTTGACTCTTCCGGCGGAGGTTCGCGCCGTTACGTCGGGCAGTAAAGCCAACGCGGTTCTGAAGGTGACAAACGGCGGCGGATACGCAAGGCTCGTCCGCGTGCGCGCCGAGTGGCCCGGCGAAGGTGCTCCCTATCTGGTGAAATATAGCGACAACTACTTCGATCTGCTTCCGGGGGAAGAGAAGTCGCTGGATTTGGAAATGCTCCTGCCCGCGGAACACGGCGCAGACATCGCCGGGACACTGATCATTGAAGGGCCTAATATCGAGACGAGAAGAATCCCCGTGGAATTGCAGAATCCATGAATCCGCGTTCAGCGCTTGGAATGCCGATGGACTGAGCATATCGTAGTTGGCGCGCCAGACGGCAGGGAGGAATGATATGTCGAATGCCATGCCCATAGATTTGTCCTATAAGTTAGAGCCTACCACTCCTGTCTTCCCGAATTACCCTCCGGTGGTGGTGGAACTGCTGGAATCCACGCGCTACACGGTCATGGACGGGCGGCGCTCTTTGAACAGCAGTAGAATCGCAATGGGAATGCACTGCGGAACCCACATGGACGCGCCGTTTCACTTTTTCGACAATGGCCTCAGCATCGACCAGGTTCCCCTGGACGTGTGCACTGGTAAGGCGCTGATGATCGATGTGAGAAACGCTCTTACCGGCGGCCTGATTGATGTTAAGCACTTGAAGCCGCAGGAAGCGAAGATTCGGGAGATCCGCAGGATAGTCCTGCACACCGGTTGGGCCAACCGATGGGGGACCTTGGAATTCTTTACCAGCCATCCCATGTTCACGCCGGAAGCGGCGGAGTTCTTGGTCGATTGCGGACTTCGCCTGGTGGGAGTGGATTTTCCTTCGGTCGACCGTCCGCCTTTCCCGATCCACATTCTCTTCCTGGGCAACGGCATTGTTATTGTTGAGAATTTAACCAACCTCACCGCCATCAGGAAGGAAATATTCACTTTAATAACCCTTCCCTTGAAGTTTACGGGACGGGATGGCTCGCCCGTGCGGGCCATAGCTCTGGAGGAATGAAAAAACATGCCCATTTTTAAAGCAGCGCAATTGGTAACCCTCGCCGCGGATATTTTTCATGCGGCGGGCGCGACGCCCGAAGAGTCGCGTATCGTTGGAGAAGCTCTGGTCGAGGCGAACCTCGAAGGCCATGATTCGCACGGCGTGGTTCGCGTGTCCGAGTATGTGGGGTGGATGGAAGAAAAGCTCATCAATATTGGCGCGCGTCTGGAAGTCGTCAAGGAGACCGAAGCGTTCGCGGTGATGGACGGCAACTGGGGCTGGGGACAAGTGGTGGGCAAGCAGGCCATGGAACTCGGCATCCAGAAGGCTTTGCGCTCCGGTGCGGTGACGATTTCCGTGAGCCAGTGCTGCCACCTAGGCCGGGTGGGGGACTATCCCCTGATGGCCGCGCGTGCCGGCCTGGCCGCCATCATGTTTGTGAACACCCATGGGGGCGGGAAGTTGGTGGCGCCCTGGGGCGGTCGCGAGCGGCGGCTCTCCGCCAACCCCATTGCCATTGCCATTCCGCGCACTTCCGCCCCGCCCATTCTCGTTGATATTTCCACCTGCGCGATAGCCGGTGGCAAGGTCACGATTGCGCACAACAGCGGAAAGTCAGTTCCCCCCGGTTGCATTGTGGACTCGGAGGGCCGCCCCAGCACAAATCCAGCCGATTTCATTGGCCCGCCCGCAGGCGCCCTGCTGCCTTTCGGTGGACACAAGGGATTTGCCCTGAGCTTTGCCGGCGATATCCTGGCGGGGGCAATTTCCGGCGCCGGTTGCAGCCGTCCCACCACCACGCGAGTGGGGAACAGCTTTACCGCGACGCTGCTCGACCCCGCCCAGTTTCGCGGGCGCGGGGCATTTGACACGGATGTTGACCAGTTGGTGGACTATGTCAAGAGCAGTAAGTTGGCGGAAGGCTTTACCGAGATTCTCATCCCCGGCGAGCCCGAACGGCGGGAGCGCGAACGGCGGGAAAGGGATGGCATTCCCGTGGACGACGTGACCTGGCGCGAAATCCGCGAAACGGGTGAGCGTTATGGTGTGAAGGTGGCTTGAGCTCGGGGCAATTCCTGCCAATTTCATTGAGAGGGCCATATATAACTATGAGTCGCGAGAAATCATCAAATTTCATGCCCGACCGCAGAACGTTTCTGAAGGCCGCCGGAGCCGGTGCGGGAGCGGCGGCGCTTTTGCCGCGAACTGCGGCTATGGCGACGGAAACCGGCTATCCCGACCTCGCCCAATTGCGCGCCCGGCACGAAAGCGCCGGAATCGTATATCCGCTAAAGACCTATCGCATGATGGAGTGGGAGAGCCATACGCCTCCCGAGGAACACTTCAACATCAACTTTGAGGCTGCCCTCCACGCCGCCAGGGACGCGGGGGCGGAGGCCCTGATGTTCTACTCGCAGGACCATTGGGGCTATGCCCACTACATGAGCGACGTCGCCGTCCGCCATCCCCACCTGCAGGTTGATAACCTGGGGACGGAGGTGTCCATCGCCAAGAAGCTGGGCATGTCCGCGGCCACCTACTACAGCTTGCAGTTCAACAATCAAATGGTCTTGAGCCACCCTGACTACGGTTGGGTGAATGAAAAGGGAGAGCTTCAGCGCTGGGATGCGCGTTGGTACATCGCCTGCCTGGACTCTCCCTACCGGCAGTACGTGCTGGGCATGATGAATGAGATCTTCTCCCGCTACGAGATCGAGGAACTCTTTCTGGATATTTTTGGGATTCAATTCGTCGGGTATCATTCCAGTGGGAGAAGCCCGTTCTGTTTCTGCAAGTACACGGAGGAAGCCTGGAACAAGGACCATCCGGGTGATCCTTACCGGGAAGGTTTCAAGACTCCTGAGGGGTATGAGGCGCGCTACAAGTGGCACGAGCAGAGGTCGATGACCGATATCCTGGATGAGATCATCGCCACGGCCCGGAAATTCCGTCCCCATGCCCTGATCTCGTTGAACGGCGGCCCGGAGTCATTTCCTGATGACATCATGAAGAAGGTGAGTTTTATCTACGCCGAGCCGATTACCACCACGACCGGAATTTCCATCGGGTCCATCCTGATGCGGGGTTATGACCGGCCCTATTACCAGGCTGGGGTATTCAGCCAATACGGTTATCTTGATATGTACCCGGGCTCGATCCCGAGAGTTGAGGCGGACGCGCTGATCTTGCAGAATGCCCGCACGTTTTTCGTGGGCAACGCGCCCGTGGTGAGCGATGTGGACGGCCAGGGATTCTCCAAGCGGTGGTTCAACGTGGCGAAGGAGACCTGGGGTGATGTGCGCAATGTGGATGCGCTGCTGGAAGGCATCCGGCCGGTCTTGAGCACGGCGATGCTCTACAGCGTTTCCACCCGCACGGCGCGCGATGCGCAGAACCGTCCCGTGGACTTCCGGCGTTCCACCGTGGGCGCGCTGGAGTCCATGACCTACACGGGGCGGCCGGTGGAAAGCCTGGCAGAGTTCCGCCTGACGCCGGAGGAATTGGCAAAGTACGAGGTGTTGGTTCTGCCGGAAGTGGACGTGCTCTCGGACGCACACGCAGACGTTATTCGTAACTGGGTGAAGAGTGGCGGAACCCTTGTGGCCAGCCACAACTGCGGGATGTGGGATGAGAAGCGCCAGTTGCGGCCGAATTTCGCGCTGGCTGATGTCTTTGGCGCCGACTACGATTCCGAGGAACGCCGCTACGCCTACAATGCGGAGGGCGTGCTGCACCCGGGCAACTTCACCTCCACGTATCTGGAATCGACGGGGAGCCCGCTGGCCAAGCTGCTTTCGGTGAGCACGGTGGGCCTGCCGGGATCATTTGTGAAGTTGAAGCGAACCACCGCGGAAGAAGTGATGCGCTACCGGTTGCCCTTCATGGTGGAGGATGTGCCGCACAACCACTGGTTCAACTGGGGGCCGCCACCGCCCGGAACCGAAACGGCGGGGACGGCGGTCGCCTACAACCGTTTTGGGAAGGGGCAGTCGCTCTATATCGGTGTGCCGATCTTCTGGGCAATGCAATCGAAGCTCCGTTGGATTCGGCTGTGGCTTCCGGATCTGATGCGGCAGCTCGTGAAGAACCCCATCGCGGAGCTGCGGCCGGAGCCCTTCACGGAATTTGCCCATGGGACGTTTTTCTACGACAAGGCGGGAGAGCATGTCCTTGTCCAGGTTCTGAACACGGTGGAGACGGCGATGGAAGGCGAGTACCGCGGAATTCCGCGAGTGACAATCGGAGTGGATGGGAAGCGCCTGAAGGTGATGGGGGCGCGGATGGTATGGCCGAAGGAAGAGGACTTGGAAGTACGTCCACAAGGGGGGCGGAGCGAGGTGGTCATGCAAAATCCACCGCGCTATGCGGCGCTTTTTTTGAAGTTGGCGAAAGATTGATGCGCTGGAATGGCGGGGCCTGATTAAAGGGGAAGGGCAAGCCGCAAGGCTGTCCAGATTGAGATCAATCGGATGTGGCCTGATCCATGAATACGGAACAAAAACAAAACATTCTTATTCCCTCGCCCCTCTGGGGGAGAGGGGGACCGCAAGGCGGTGGGGGNNCCCCCTCACCCCCACGACAAGCAAAGCGTGGGGCCCCCTTCTCGCCCCGGCTGATGAGTACGCCGGTTGCGAGCCACCCTCTCCCCCAAGGGGGCGAGGTAGTGAATTCAAAACACTACAGACGTATGGAAAATACAGTGACTTCGATGATTCGTAGCGCCGCCATCCTGGCGGTATTTTTCGATGCCGCCAGGATGGCGGCGCTACAGAGAATCGGTGTCACTGTATTCAGAAATCCTCACCAGGCAGGAGGCAACATCACGATGCCGTTCTATCAGGTGTCCGACATCGAACCGTTCGAACTTCTCCCGGGACTCCGCATCCGCGCGCCTTTTGGCGAGAACCTCATGCTCTCCTATCTGGAGTTCGATCGCGGTGCGGTAGTTCCTTTTCACACTCACCCGCATGAACAGGGGGGCATTGTGCTGCAAGGCAAGGTGGAGCTCACTGTCGGCGATGATGCCCGCGTCGTGGGTCCCGGATCGTTGTATATCATTCCTCCCAACACCCCGCACCGAGCCGCGTCCGTGGATGGTCCCGCGGTGGTGCTGGATGTCTTCAGCCCGGTTCGGGAGGACTACGCGGAAAAGTTCAATAAATATGTTCACCCGGCATCGAAAGATCAAAAATAACGCCGTACCGCCCCGGCAGGTTCGTCGAGAGGAGAATGAGCGATGAAAGCTTTGGTTCTGGAAGATGTCGCAAAACTTGAAGTGCGCGAGATACCGGCGCCGGCCGTGGGGGATCGGGATGTCTTGATTCGCATCGGCGCGGTGGGAATTTGCGGAACCGACCTGCACATTTTCAACGGCTGGGCGAATTTGAATCGGGATCGCGACGGACACCAGATCCCCTTGACGCAAGCGCCCCAGGTGCTTGGGCACGAATTTGGTGGCGTTGTCCAGGCGGTGGGGAAGGAGGTTAGGAAGTTCAAGCCCGGCGACAGGGTGATTGCCGACCAGCTTTTGAACTGCCACAGCAAGCGCCGGACGCCGATCTGCGAATACTGTGAGAGCGGCGACTCGCACCTCTGCGCCTTTGGAGAGCAACTGGGAATCACCGGTCCGCCGGGCGCCTTTGCCGAGTTCATCAGCATTCCCGAAGTCAACGTGCTGATGCTGCCGGCGGAAGTGTCGTTCACAAAGGGCGCGGTCATCGAGCCTTTTGCGTGCGTTCTCCATGCCAGCGACCGCATGGAGCGCAGCCGCAATCGCTACGACTTTGACGGACGCTATCGCATCCGGAATGTCCTGATCACGGGCGCCGGTCCCAGCGGGCTGCTGTTCCTGCAATATCTCCGCAATGTCAAGAAATTCGATGGCCAGATTTTTGTTGCGGATATGCGCGCGAGCAAATTGGCCTTGGCGAAAAAGCTGGGCGGCACGCCTTTGGACGTGCGGGCAGGCAATATAGATTCCGAGATCAGGAAGCGCACCCACGGTGAGCTGATCCACTTTATGATCGAGGCCTCGGGCGCCGGGCCGGTTTTTGACCTTATTCCCCTAGTTCTGCGGAATCAGGCGACATTCCTTTTTTATGGCTCCGGCCATACCGGAAGGGATGTTGGGTGTTTGGTTCCCTTCCAGGTCGGTGAGGTGCACATGGTCACCAGCGGCGGCGCTTCCGGGGGATTCGATCCGGATGGCACCCCGGAGGTTTATCGCCGCTCGATGGAGTATGTGCGCGACGGACTCATCGATGCCGAATGCCTGCTGAGCCACCGGTACTCGCATCTCTCCGAGCTGCAGAAGGCCTTCCAGGTGGATTCGCTGAAGGAGGATTTCATCAAAGGCGCGTGGGTAAATGACTCTGGGCTTTGATTTCATGCCAGATTGATTTTATGGAAGGTTTCGCCTGCTCTCCCCAGTCCCCGACAAGGTGAGCCGGCGTGGCAATATAAGGATTCAAAGCAGTTTGCTGGAAGGCATTATGGATGTCAGAAACTCAGTGGATTACCTGGATCTTTTTCGGGATGTGCTGCGGGATTATCTTCCTCCCAGCGGTCCATTCGACCCCGCCGGACGCTGGTTCCACCAGTACAGACTTTACACAGTAGTGAATGGCGACCTTCACCCGCCCCCCGTCAGAGGCACGCTTCAAATTGAGCGTGTTCCGCAAGCTGCGGGCGGCGCCATCCTCAAGGTGAATTTCGAAAAGACCTCCCGATATGCGGGTGTGCACACGGTTCAGGCAACGGTGGTTTGCGCCGGGGACGACTTGTCTACGCCGGTCAAATGGAACTCCACCTATACGGCGGCGGCGCCGGCGCATCCCTTGAAGATGTCACTGGAACTTCAAGAGACCGGGATTGCCAGGGACCGATCCATCATTATTAAGCGGGGAAGCGAGCAGAAGAGGCTTTTGCTGGAATCGGCCTACACGTCGAACTGGGCTCTGTTTGACGCCGTGCAGAGATTGGCGCGGCAAGGCGGCGCCGCTCGGCGCTTTACCCTTCTCGATGACGACGCTCCCAAGGCGAATCAGGTTCTCGACTTTTACCAGAGTGTGGACCTCAAAGATCGCTGGCCGGGGGCGCCCACCCTGCGTGTTCATGGTTTTCTTCAAATCGGCGATGGCATACCACCCCAGGTGTATTGGGTCGATGATCGAGGCGAACTGTTGTTCCTGATCAGCGGTTTGAATGCCTTCGTGTTAGACGCTGCCGCGTCCGCCGGTCAGCATATTAGCGGCGGGAGAAGTTGAGTATGGCAAAGCAGAATGGACCACCTCTTGCCCCGGCCAGAAGCAGTGCACCCACTCGCCGTGACATCCTGCGCACAGGCGCGGCCGCGGCATTATCGGCGCTCACCACGCGACCGGCAACCGCTGGTCACAAAGTGCGTCCCAATTTTCTTTTCTTGATATGCGACCAGTTGCACATTGATGCTCTCTCCGCCTGCGGCAATCCCTACGTCCGCACCCCGAATCTTGACCGGTTGGTCCGGACGGGAACATCTTTCATGCAATCGCACAGTCCCAATCCGATTTGCTGCCCGGCGCGCAGTTGCCTGATGACCGGCCGCATGTCTGTGGAAACCAGCGTCACCTGCAACGGGTTGGAACAGTTGAAGGAATTCGGCTTGCCGCAAACGGCCGTTCACTTCAACCACGGTGAGATCATTCCGTCGATCCCCGACATGGGCCAGTGGTTCCGCCAGTATGGATATGAAACCGTATACTGCGGCAAGTGGCACCTGCCCACCAACTGGGCGCCCAACGAGCTTGCGGGTTTTACCGTGTTACCCGTGGGTGGCGGAGAAGGCAGCATAGTGGACCCCTTTACGGCGCGCGCCAGTGCCGCCTACCTGCAAACACGCACGGGAAACGACCCGTTTCTATTGGTCTCTTCTCTGCTTCAGCCCCACGATATTTGCTACTGGACTATTTATAATGAGGATCTCACGCCCAAGCAACTCCCCACCTCCGAACTGGAGAAGCTGCTGCCACCCCTTCCACCCAATCACCTGTCGCGGCCGGCCGCTCCGCAAATTCTCGATCGCTCCATCTATACCAAATTCTCGGAGTTGCAGTGGCGCTTTTACCTGTACAGCTATTACCGCCAGGTGGAAATGCTCGACGCCACGGTGGGGAGAATATTGGATGCGCTCGAATCCTCGCCCCATGCTGACAACACGATGGTAATTTTCACCTCCGATCATGGAGAAGGCGCGGCTCGGCATCTGCACGTGCAGAAATGGTACCCGTACGATGAAGCCCTGAAAGTGCCGCTCGTCATCTCCAGTCCCCGGCGGCTGGAAAGCGGTTACCGGGACCACTCTCATCTCGTCAGCGGGGTTGATATCATCAGCACCATGTGTGACTACGCCGGCGTTCCTGCGCCTCCGAACGCGCGCGGGTACAGCTTGAGGCCGCTGCTCGAACACAAGAATGCTGATTGGCGCGACTTTATTGCCGCCGAAGTTCAGGTGGTGGGACGGGTCATTCGCACCGCCCAATACAAGTATGTACGGTACAAAGATGATCCCATCGAGCAACTCTTCGACATGCAGGCGGATCCGTGGGAGACGCAAAATCTCTATGCTGATTCGCGGTACGCAAGCGTCGTTACCGACCACCGCAAGTTGCTCAACGGCTGGGAGTCGAAGCTGATTGTGTACTGAAGACCTGGAAGATTGACTCGCGCGGACCAGGGCCGCCTCAACTTGCCAATGCAGGATAGCTTCGGTAAGAGCTTATGGGATACGTGGAACGCCATCTGGCTGCCGGAGAAGAAGTCCTCTGGAAAGGAAGGCCCAAGCTGCCTGACTTGATCATTGCGTGTCTATTGAGCCCTCCAATTTTTTTCGTGCTGGCAGCTATGGGTCTAACGGCTCAAGGGGTTCTTTTGATATTGGTGGTCATGATCTGCGCCCTGCCATTGGCAATATACTATTTTGCCAAGTGGCTCGGTCAGTGTTACGTGGTCACGAACGTTCGCTTTCTCAATAAGCAGGGGCTATTTCGTCGAACACTGCGCAGCATCCCCCTTGCCGATATTACTCAATTCTCTGTAGGGCGTGGCCGCCATGGACCGTACTTCTCGGTAACAGGCGGCGGGTCATTTATGACCATCGAGACACGCGACCGCGAGAAACTACGAATGCTGGTCCAAAAACAAATAACCGCACGCGGTAGACAAGTTGATCAGTCGCGCGCCGCTGACGGTAGGTGAGACGTTAGTGGTTAGTGGAAGAATAGTTGAAAAGTAAGACTTAGGATTTTCTTTTTCTGCTTGTTCAGCGTCTCTGTGCCTCGGCGCGAGAAATTGCTTTTGGCGACTCTCCGGCAAAGTCAAATTTCAAGTTGGGTATAACTTCTCCGTTTTTGGTCCGAACGTCGAGGGCGAAAGACGAATTCTGCATCTTGGTTCGATCCACTTTGACCAGCACGGGATTCCAGCCGGCACGGAGGCTAACTGGAACAGCGGTATTTTCGTTGGCGCCGGAAACATTGGAATAGATAATTTCCTTTCCATTCAGCCAAAGGCGGCAGCCTTGCTGACACGCAAGCCTGAACTGCGATTCTGTCTCCTGCGGGCTGTATACTTGCGTATAGGCGTACTCGACCGTCCAGTCGTCGAAGCGCATCCCCAGGTTCACGTGATAACCGTCGGCTGCCCAGACCGTGGCCGGCTTCCAGGTGACGCTGCCATTCTTCCCCAGGTAGGATTTGTCGAAGCGGAATTCCGTCTCGGGCGGATATTCACGGTCCAGGCCGGCGCGGCCGCGATTGTCAAAGGGGCCGGCTACCGCCCAGCGCTGAATCTCTCCTTGAACCTGTTTTCGCTGGTCTGAAACCTGTTGGTTGAAAGCCTCCTGCCGCTCCTGTCCCCAAGGCCCTTCCGGCTTATGGGAAATCGATTGAGCGTAGCCGATCAAATTCATAAAGAGCCGATCCGCCAACGGGTCTTTCCCCAGGTTATCCAGAAGCCGGTATTGGCAAATGATGATGTGGCCTTTATCCAGGTGATTGATCACCAGGCTGTGCAGCCAGCGGCGGTGGTAGTCGCCAAACGAATCCAGCAAAATTCCCCCCACAATTTCATCCGCAGGCATTTCTACAAAGCGGGCAGGCAGGACATCCGCGTAGCGCTGGTCCAGGACCAGGTTGGAGGGCAACCCGGCCGTTATTGCATGCGCCCGAATCCATTGCGCCTTGAACCCTTCGGGGAAGTCCACCTTGAGCGGGGCAGGGAAGACAGCGAGCTTTTCTGAAACTTCCCCGGTGTCCATGGGCAGCTCGAACAACACCAGGGTTGCCCCTTGGCGGGCCAACTCCAACAGGCCTTTCAGTTCGGCCAACGGATAGTCGTAAAGCGAGTCGGCCAGAGGGCCAACCATGTAAACACTCTGCGCCGGCGCATCCGCGCTATACGTTGAGACCTTGATGGGAAAATTGCTGAGACGGACTGCCACGCGACCGCTGGGATCGAGCACTCCCACGTCAGCGGCTGTTTGTGCCCGCGGGTTTATGCGCTTCAGAACCAAAATATTGTGCCCGGTGCGGTCGACGAGCTTTCCATCCACGTTCAATGTGGCAGTGAAGTGAAAATTACCATCGGCGAGCGGCGCCGCGAGGCGGAAGCTGCCAAGGGACTGGACTCTTGCTCCGAGCGTTGACGAGCGAGTCTGCGTTTGCAGAACCTTTCCATCGTCGGATGTGACTTGCAGGCTGATATCAACCTTTCCCACGCGCCCTTCGTCGTTGACGATGGCCAACTCACCTTCCAGCGGCTCGCCCGCGTAAAAGTTGGACCGGGGGGTTGCAACGATAATGTGGAGCGGCTTATTGGCCGCGCTGGCAGCGGCGTAGGAGGGCTTGGGGTTCCGCCACTCATCCACCAGGCCGAACGGAAATTCAAAGTTCGCATCGTTCCAGTGGCAGATGTCGTAGCCCGCGGTCAACGGGTTTATGCGCAAAGCGTCAATCATGCGGGTTAGGGCCTCCGCTTGCGAATCGCGGCTGCTTTTGGCAAAGGCGGCAAAGTCCCCGAATGACTTGTCGAGGCCAATCTCATTGAATCCCTTCTTTAAGATCGCTTGGATTTCCTCCAGGCGGTCTTTGTCCTGCCACTCGCGGCCGGGCTCGTACCGGGCGACGACCGCATCGAGATCCTCGATCCCCCCCATGGCGCCAAACTCCGAAGTGAAGTTGAGCAGGTGGGGTTCCTGCATCTGGCGATAATAGTTGAAGCTGGCATTGCTAAAGGGCTGGAGCATGTAGGGATGAATGTCATTGATGGCACGGGGTAGGGTGTCGCCCGGGATGTAGACGCGCGAGTTCTCTCCGCTATAGTAGACGCCCCCCGAATCATCGAACACCAGCCGCGTGGGATCCAGCTCATGGGCGTAAGCGGCCAGCTCCGCCTTCAACTCCTCACCTTCGGCTGCACCCTCATTCAACGGCCCCCACATCACCAGCGCTGGATGATTGTGATCGCGGGCAATCAATTCCTTCACTTCCCGGCGGCAGCGCTCACGCATTTGCGGAGACTTTTGTATCCAGCCGATGGGCGGCTCTTCGTACAGCAGGATGCCCTGCTCGTCGGCCAATTCCAGCAATCGCGGAAGCTGGGGCTTGATGGTAAGACGCAACATATTCAAATGCGCCTCCTTGGCCAATCGAATGTCCGTGGCCAGCATATCTTCGTTGGGTGGGTAAGCAAGAGTCTCGGGATAATGCGGCTGATAAATCGCAGCCTTTAGGATGATGGGCTGCCCGTTGAGGAAAAATTGGTTTTCGCGAATGGTAAAGTCGCGCATGCCGAAAGTGAATGTCCGGGAATCAATTGGGTTACCGCTCGCAAGCACGCTCACCTGCAAGGTGTAAAGGAACGGATGGTCCGGCGACCAGAGCTTT
The DNA here is from genome assembly GCA_003165615.1 of Acidobacteriota bacterium. The sequence continues at coordinate 14,458 of PLWR01000377.1, forward strand.
GCATCAGGCATTGGGAGCGAGACATCATATTGCTGACTGCCATTGGCTAACACCATGTCTTTGCTCTGGCGTGACTTCTCGAGCGCGGGATTATTCTTCGCGCTGGCGGTGAGGGCCAGGGTGATTTTCTCGTCCTGCCCGGTGTGATTCACCAGCTCGCAGGTGACGTCGATTTTCCCCGCATAAATGTTGGGGCGGATGAAACAATCCTGCACCCAGGTCCGGGGAGTCACTTGCACCTGGACGTCTTGCCAGATGCCGCCGAAGTTGTCGTACCAAATCTGCTTGGAAGCGGGAATCTCTTCCAGGATAAATCCGTCGAGGCGTTTGCCCGTCACCCACTTCAGCCCGGGCATGAATTGTAGCGTCCGCATCGGCAACAAGACCCTTACGACAACCTGATTTTGCTGGTCCCAAAGCAGAGCGTCGCCTGCGTCAACTTCAAAGGGCGTGTAGCCGCCCTCATGGGCGCCCAGGTACTTTCCGTTCAGCCAGACCTCGGCCAGATAACTCACGGCGCCAAAACCTATCCGCACCGACGTGCCCTTCCAGCGCGAAGGTGCGAGGAACGAGGTTTGGTACCATGCTATTCCTTGATAATTTGGACGAATCTCATTCCAGACGCTGGGGACGCGAATCGGTATTGTTGCCGAGGGGAAATGTTCATACCAATGCTGATCTTTGCCGGCGTTTTCCGTGTCGAAGGCAATCTTCCAGGTTCCATTCAGGCTCACTGCCTCGCGGCTGGTTCCCACGCCTGGATTGCTTTCTTGCCCGGCAAGAACCGCTGGTGATATTCCCAACACGATTCCTATAATCAGCAAGCAAAGCCAACCTGGGCTTCTGATTCCCACCCGAGCCCAACGCTCGCCAGCCTGTGCCGCGGGCTCTCGGGCCAACCGGTGGTTTGCTGCCAAGTCGCTCACATCGAGACCCGCCGGCCCGGCGCTTTTGGATCGATTGAAGAATCTCATTTCCGGTCCCCTTGGTTTGCTTAAGACTCGGTCCATTCAACACAACACTGGGACGGATATATTACCTCACCTCACAAAATCTGATGCTCTCGAATCTCCTCAGCCCGGGTAACTTTCTGTCGAAGTTCCCACTGCGATCAGTGTTGCCAACTTTCCAGTCACATTGCAGCAAGGCGTCTTGAGGAGTGACTGTCACGCGAGGGCGAGGTTTTACGCTCGCGATTCGGTGGGTAGGGAATTGCAGGCCAAGCGGAGGTGCGGAAGATTGCGCACCAGGATCGCGCGGGGAATGCTTGACACAGGCGTTAGACGGCCTTAATTTCGCTCATAGCGCAATGCAGCGCACATCGCCCCTTTAGGACAAGACGTTTATGCTAATGCACCTCAGCCTGCTTGATTTCGCCATCATTGCTGCTTACTTTTTCATTGTTTTGGGGGTTGGCTACCGGCTGAAGGACAAAATGAAATCTTCCGCCGATTTCCTTCTGTCCAACCGTTTCTTCTCTCACTGGATCACCGGCATCGCCTTTATGTCTGCAAACCTCGGCGCGCTGGAGGTGATGGGGCACACGGCCAACGGTGCAAAATATGGCATGCGGACGAACCACTGGTACTGGCTCGCCATCCCGCCGATGGTTTTTCTGGGCCTCTTCATGGTCCGGTACTATTACACGAACGGGGTGCGGAGCGTCCCGGAGTACCTGCGCCTGCGCTACGACCATCGCGCCCACATCATGAATGCCTTCAGTTTCGCCGTGGTCACCATCCTGATGTCGGGCATCGACATGTTTGCCTTCGCCGTAGTCTTCCACAGCATGTTGGGATGGCCCTTCGGCGTCAGCGTCCTGCTGGCCAGCGGAGTAGTCCTGGTCTTCGTCTTTTGGGGAGGGCTATCGTCCTCGATCTACAACGAGTTCCTGCAGTTCTTCCTGATCGTCCTGGGATTTCTCCCCCTGACTTTCCTGGGATTGCACGAGGTGGGAGGCTGGCACGGCCTTCTGGCAAAGCTGCCCGAGCAGTACACCCACACGTGGCAGGGCATGGCCGGCCCCGGCGACCCTCTGGGCACGCCCTGGTGGGTCATGGTGGTGGGCATCGGACTCTGCGCCGGACCCGCCTATTGGTGTACGGATTTTCTTCTTATCCAGCGCGCTCTGGCGGCGAAGGATCTGGCTTCCGCCCAGAAGACTCCGTTGGTGGCGGCCATCCCCAAAATGCTTTTTCCCGCCATCGTGACGGTGCAGGGAATGCTGGCCCTGGTGCTCTTCCCGTCAATCGTGAAACAGAACTACAACCTGGCGCTCCCGGCTTTGATGGGCCGGTATTATCACAGCGGCATGTTGGGCCTGGGATTGACCGCCCTGCTGGCCAGCTTCATGTCCGGAATGGCCGGCAACATCACCGCGTTCAATACCGTATTCACCTACGATATCTACCAGACGTATCTTGCCAAGGGTCGGCCGGACCATCACTACCTGCGAGTGGCGAAGACGGCGACGGTGGTGGGCACCGTGCTGGCGTGCGCGTCGTCATTCATCGTGCTCTACTTCAACAACCTGATGGATTACATGCAACTCATCGGAATCCTCTTCATCTCGCCTTTCTTCATCGTGTTCCTGCTCGGGATGTTCTGGAAGCGGCCCTCGGCTACCGCGGGCTTTCTCGGCATGGTCGCGGGACTCTCGGGCGCCATACTGGAATACGTGCTTTACCGTCTCGGGGTCCTGAAGTTCCACTCCCCCATGGCATCCAACATCTGGACAGCCGTGTGGGGCTTTGTCGCCGGACTGGTGGTGACGGTGGCGGCTAGTTTCCTGACCACCCCGCCGCGTGAAGAAACATTGAAGGGCCTCGTATGGTCCCGCGCCCTGGAAAAGCTTGCCCCCGTCGCCTGGTACCGAACGCCGAAGTTCTACGCGGCCATCGTCGGTGTTATTTTTGTCTTCCTTAACTGGAAATTCTTTTAGGTGACCGCGCGGAAAAATTTCGGAAATTGATTTTCAAAATTTCCAAAAAGTTGGGAGTGGGGACGACCTGCCTCCAAACGCATTGTGGATAAACCAAGAATCCCCGCAAATAAGCAACTTTGCGCGCAGGGGATCCGCATGCCCTCGAGGGCCGCACTAACGACAAATTGTCCCAACTAGCCTCGCTCCCAGCCTGGAACTGACAAAATGTCGTGACTAGACCTGGGTCCTCACCTGAAACGCCGCACCCCGCCCTCACCCCTGACCCCACAGGCGTATGTCCGAGTTGGCGACGAACCGTCAATGTGACCCAGGAGGCGAAACTGGTAGCGCGACCTGTCCTCTAGGTCCGCGGCACTTTGATGTCAATTCGGGACGAACCGCGGACCTACAAAACAGGCGCGCTACTCGCTTCGGTTACGTTTTGAACCGTTCGCCGGGGCGGTAGGTGCGGCGGGCTTGGGTCTTGCGGTCGGCGCTCCAGGCAAATCGCGGGCGTTCGACGGTAACGGAGAGGGGGAACTCCTGACAACGTTTGCGGATGGCATCATGTTCAGCGGGGGTCAGACCGAGCCCGTCGGCAACAATTTCGTCGATCCCCCCAAGAATTTCATTCACCCGCGTTTGCGTGGTATTAAGGTCGTTCTCGAGTCTCCATATTTTCCCGGCGATTTCGGTTCGTGCTCCGCTATCTGCGGCCAAGGCAATGTTTTCGATGTCTAAGGGCGCACGACCTTAGACAGATAGTTCTATGGCTGAGGTCGAATCCTTGCGTTTGTAGGCCCAACTGTCTCGCGGACTATTCTTTCATGAGCCCACTCCCGTGCAAGTTCCGGAAGACGGACCAGCACCTCGCGGCCAAATACTGCCTCATCTAAATACTTCATGTGCATCGTGTCCCTTCGGCAAGGGTGCG
>PLWR01000579.1 GCA_003165615.1 Acidobacteriota bacterium
AAGCGAGGCCGGCAAACTCCGATACCGTATTCCCCAAGTCGGTGATAATCAGCAGGACCATCAAGACGAATGTGATTCGGAAGCCATACTCTTCGCGGATCAAGTCCGCCAGGCCCTTGCCGGTGACCACCCCCATGCGCCCCACCATTTCCTGCACGATAATCAAAGCGATGGTGATGGGGATCAGCGTCCAAAGCAGCGAAAACCCGTATTTCGCACCTGCCACGGAATAGGTGTAGATGCCGCCCGCGTCGTTATCCACATTGGCGGTGATGATACCTGGGCCCAGGACCGACATGAAGATCACCAGCTTTATACCAAGGTTTCGAAACCTTTTGATTTTCACCGCCATGGGCGCTCCCTAAATTAAGTGACATGTGATGAGTGAAGAGTGACAAGGGAGATTGCCGATTTTCGATTGTCGATGGACGATTGGACAAAATCGAAAATCGACAATCGGCAATTTCATCACTCGTCACTGCCCTTCTACTTGCGGTTGATCACCTGCTCCAGGACGTCGTCAGCCGTGACCATGCCCAGCAGGTGGCCTTCCTCGTCAACGACGGGGAGGGTCATCAAATTGTACTTATGAAAGATGTCCACCACCGACTTAACACTCTGCTGCGCCTGCACGGAAATCACTTCTTCCGTGGAAAGTTCCATAAGCAGCGAGTGGGCAGAGGCAAGCACCATCCGCCCGAGGGCCACGGCCCCTTTCAGGACCGCTTCATTGTCGATCAAGTAGATTTGTTGAATGGATTCCACATGACCCTCAAAATTCCTCAAAGCCTCAATAGCCCCTTCCACGGTAGCGGATTCATGTACGAAAACGTACTCCGTGGTCATCATCGACCCTGCGGTATTCTCCTCGAAGGCCAGGAGTTCTCTGACTTCCTCGGCCCCTTCCTTCTCCATATCCGCCAGCACTTCCGCCGAAGTTTCCGGAGGAAGTTCGTTCAGGACGTCGGCCGCCTCATCGGGAGGCATCTCTTCCACAATGTCCGCCGCCTTCTCCGTGGAAATGCTCTCCAATAAATCTGCCTGCATTTTGGTGGGAATTTCGGAAAGCGCATGCGCCGCGGTCTCATCGTCCAACGATTCAAGGAGGGCTTTTTGCTCGTTGTGGCTCAGATCTTCCAGGATGTCGGCAATGTCCGCGGGATGCAGTTCCGCCAGCCGGTCATAGGAGATGCGCAGCTTCACCCGGCGCGCCGGATCGGATTCAATGAGATTAACAAATTCCCACTGAATGGTTCGGTTCGCAAGGGTGTTGGTGAGCATGCGGATTCTGTGCTTCGACATCGTGCCCTGAAGCAGGCGGCGCACCGCGGCGGCCAACCCGACGTTGACGGCGATGATGCGGAGTTCACTGTGGCCGTCGATGGGCTCGATGTCAAAATCCACGTCGTTGACCCGCACCACTTTGCGGTTGTCCACGTCAATGATCTGCTGGTCGAGAACATCATGCTTGATCCGGATCAGGCCCTCATCGGGGGCATAACAGCGAATTTCATCACGCGCCACATTGGTTTGTCCGGCGCGCACGGAGATGGATTGGACTTGCGTGTAGGCAATGCACTGCAGGCTCTTCTGGGGCGTGCGGATCAGATAAGAAGCCACCCGCGCGGCCTTGTGGCCAGGATCAACGCACAGGTCCTCCAGCTTCCCCAGGAATTCACCTTTCACGCCGTACATGGGAAGATTCTGCAACTCGGTGAAGTAGATCATCGTCATCCTCCCCCGCCAAGAACTGGACTGGCCTGGGCGGAACCCCGCGGCCCCTGCTTGCATGCCGTGAATCCAACCGGAAGCGGTAACCTCGCCTCACGAGGTCAATTCCTCTAAATTGTTGTCGCGTCGCGCGTTCTAAGCCTTGAAACTACTTCGACTTCTCTTAATACGGGCGGCGTCATTGCTTTGTCAAGAAAAAACCGCCTTCCCTGCACAAAAAGCTGAGACGCGGCATTTCTCCATCGGGGACAGCGATCAGGGAACCTAAAACTCAAAGTCCATCCGCATAGGCCTCGGCCCCATCAGAACTCGGTGTGGAATCGCAGGGCGAAGAGATTGACAGGCCCGCGGGCGTGGTTATATGCCGGGTTTTGGGCAAACTGGTAATCCGGGGTCAACTGGAAGTGTTTCGCGATCTTCCAGTTGTAATACGCTTCGGCGAGGCGCTCCGAGCGATAATCGAGGGCTCCGTCGCCAACGGTAATTCCCAGACCACCCGCCGCAAGGTACTGCCGATGGACGGCGCTGATACCGTTGACGATCACGGCGAGGCCTACCGTGTCCTGTGGGCGGCCCCAGCGCGCTCCTTTCAGGGCAAGTCCCGCCGTGGCGGTGCGATCCACATCGGTAAATTCATACGTCTGGTTTTTGCCATCGCTCCAACCCAGGCGCGCGAAGGCCCCGAGATTCTTGCGGATTTCCTGCTCCAGATTGATGCCAAAGCCGTACTTGTATCGGTACGCCGCAGTGAGGTAGATATCCTCGTCCCGGCTCGGATTATCGAGGGTCGCCTGATAGCTTCCCATGTGCTCCCGCGCGTCGTAGGCAAGCAGGCGTAAAGCCCCCGCATGTCCTTTGGGCGAATATCGCCTTTCGACCTCCGCCACTGCGGACCAGGCATGGGCCAGGTTCCAGTCCATTCGCAATCCGTTCGCGAATTTCGACACCTGGAAGATGCCCAGCCGCCCGCTCCAGGCGCGGGTATTCAATTCGGCCGCGGCGCCATTGGTAAACCCCAGCGTGTCCGCCGGATAATCCCAAGCGCCATTGGCCACCAAGACCCAATTCATGAATTGGGATCGGCCGTCGTTGGAGTAGGCGTTGGTGTCGAAGATGTCTTTGGCGCTAAGGTGGCCTACCGTAAACGTCAGGTTCCGAGCGTCCTTGGTACCGCCCAATCCGTCATCGGCAGCTTCCTTTTCCCCACCGAAGCCGATCGTCTCGCGAATATAAGCGCGGCAGAGGTAGAAATCCGGGTATGTCTTGCCGACTCGATATGCCTCGGCATTGGGAAACCCGGCGAGGCCGAGCGAGTTGTCCAGGCCATATCCTTGCCACATGAGGACGTCCCCAAAAAACTCTCCCCCGCGCCACAAACGTACGCCACTCGTCACGTCCACGGAGATTGTCTCTCGGACCGAGGCCCCGGTGGTAAGACTGTTCAAGCCAGTATATTCAGCAGGGAAAGAAGGATGGCCTTGACCAACCACCGTGGACTGGAAGTGCAGGTCCCAAGATTGGGGATCCGCCGGGGTCGAGCCGGTCGCGTTCTGGGGTTGGTCAGAGGGGGGACTTTCCTGCCCGCAAGCGTCGGGCGCGACCATCGCCACCAGAAGCAGCATCGCCATCAACCATCCGCACCGCGTCAGGCGCCACACCGTGCGCTTCCCGAATTTGGTTGTATAACGTGCAATCACACGACGATCCATTCACAAAAAATTGGCCTAAAACAAAAACGCCCCTCGGAGCAAAACTCCGCAGGGGGAATCAATGGAAGACCAGGTTATAGAAACCCGCTTTCTTAAACCTCCTGATGAGGGTCTTGGCTCCACGCAACGTAGTGTCCCGTATTGCGGAACAGCGGACAAAGCCTTGGGCCGGGCATGCCTGCTCCACCCGTTGGCCCGTCTCCGGGTTTTGCCGCTTGTGTTTGGTTGGTAACCTCGCCTAACGAGGTCGGACCTTTTCCCACTGCATCTAACCCGAATCTGACTGGAAAGATGCTGCTCCTTTGCATATAGCAACGCGGCATTTCCCCTGTCAAGAAAAATAACCAGCCGGTGCAAAATAATAGGAATTTTTCACAAATTCCCTGCTCATACCCTGATTCCGCCGTGCAGTCTTCTTCCCGCATAACCCGGTTAGTATGGTCGCATCGTTCCGCCCCGAGGCAGATTTCAAGGAGATGAAATTATGGTGAAGATCGCAATCAAGGTCCGAACCGTCGTCCGGTGTCACTCGTCAGTCCTCAGTAACAGCCTAAGGCCAGGCGCTTTTACTGATGACTGAAAACTGATCACTGACAACCTCGTCGCCTTACGCCCCTGGGGTATGACGACTCACCGCTTGGGTCTTCAGTGCCTTGACGATTTCTCTGCAAAAGGCCGGCAAATCCGTGGGCATGCGAGATGTGATGAGGTTTCCATCAACCACCACTTCCTCATCCACGTACTGGGCTCCGGCATGAACCATATCGTCCTTGATGGCCCTGAAGCAGGTCACCTTGCGGCCACGCAGGGTGTCTGCTGAGCACAGAACCCATCCGGCGTGGCAAATGGCCGCGACGACTTTGCCAGCCTTGTCCATTTCCCGCACGAAGTTCAACATGCGCTGGTCCTGACGCAGGGTGTCAGGCGCCCAACCGCCGGGAATCACCACCGCGTCGAAATCCCTGGCGTGAACGTCGACGATCGACTTATCCGCGACCACGGGGTAGCCCTTTTTGCTGGCATAGGTTTTCCCCGCTTCGGCCCCCACCACCACGGTTTCGGCTCCATCCTCGCGAAAGCGAAGCAGGGGATACCAAATTTCCATTTCCTGATAAAGATCCGCCGCCAATATGGCGATGCGTTTTCCTTGCAGGCTCATTTCACCCTCCCTGAACAATTTTGAGGTGATGATGGTATCATAGGAAGTTGGTGGGGAGCAGCTTGCCCTTCGGCCGGTGCTTGTGCCATTTGGAATGGGCATCCCCTTCGAACCGCTCTTCATTCCCGCGAAGGCGGGAATGACTGCATTTGGGAGCAGCCGTGTCTAGCAAATGACACCCCTGTTCTGCGGCCGTCGATGTGCAAGGTACTCAGAGACTCTTTCCACCCTATCCTGATTCCAGCGTTTCGGGTAAAATGGGTAAGAATGTCCGACTGCTCATGGTCGGCCAATCAATTTCCTGGTCCATCGGAGGACTGTAATGTCATCGGTTATGAAAACGCTCTTCCTGAATCCCCCCAGCTTTGAGGGTTTTGATGGTGGAGCAGGCGCGCGCTGGCCGGCGACACGCGAAATCGCCTCCTTCTGGTACCCGGTATGGATCGCATATCCCGCCGGAATGTTGCCCGGCAGCCGCTTGCTTGACGCCCCTCCCGCCAAAGTCTCGCAGGCGGAGACCATCAAGATCTCCAGCGACTACGATTTCGTGGTGCTTTTCACTTCCAACGTGGGATTTGACGCCGACGTGAGCATCGCCCGCCGGATGAAAGCTGCCAAGCCCAGCCTGAAGATCGCTTTTGTAGGTCCGGACGTCCAGACCCGTCCTGCCGAGTGCCTGCGCGCCAGTGAGGATATTGACTTTGTCGTGCGCGGTGAATTTGATCATCCCGTGGTGGAGTACGCCCAGGGAAAGCCGCTCGCCGAGATCAGCGGAGCGAGCTACCGGAAGGATGGCGAAATCGTCCACAACCCGGCGCGCCCCCTGCTTGATACCGCGGAACTTGACAAGCTGCCGTTTGCCACCGAGGTTTTCAAGCGCGACCTGAAGATTGAGGACTACAACATTCCGTTTCTGCTCCACCCCTACGTGTCCTTCTACACCAGCCGCGGCTGCCCTGCCCTTTGCACGTTCTGCCATTGGCCGCAGACGCTTTCGGGCCACGCCTGGCGGGTGCGCTCCACGGACAACGTGGTGGCCGAATTCCAACAGGCGATGAAACTTTTTCCCCAGGCCAAGGAGTTCTTCTTTGACGACGATACCTTCAACATCCGCAAGGACCGCGTGTTGGATGTCTGCTCCAAACTCAAGCCGCTGGGCTTCCGCTGGTCGGCCAACGCTCGCACGCACACCGACTACGATACCTTGAAGTCCATGGCAGACGCGGGCGGGCGCCTGCTGATCGTCGGTTTCGAATCGGGTGACGCCCAAATTCTCAAGAACATCAAGAAGGGGACGACCCCGGAGATGGGGCTCACCTTCATGAAGAACTGCAAGAAGGTGGGATTGACGGTACACGCGGACTTTATCATTGGCCTCCCCGGCGAGACCAAGGAGACAATCGCGAAGACCATTGATTACGCCAAGGAACTGGACGCCGATACTGTGCAAGTTTCCGTCGCCCACGCCTACCCGGGAACCGAGATCTATGAGTACGCGGCCAAGAACGGCTTCCTGGCCACGGAGCAGCGTTCCGACACCACCGGCCACCAGTTGCCGCACATCGTCTATCCCGGCCTCAGTCTGGAAGACATGATGGCGGGAATGAACCAGTTCTATGATTCGTACTATCTGCGTCCGCGCGTGGTGTGGCGCATCGTGAAGAAGGCGTTGTGGGATTCCCACGAGCGCAAGCGCCTGTACGGCGAGGCGGTGGAGTATCTGCGCGTCCGCTCCGAGCGCTGGAAATACGTCCGCAACGGCGCCGCGCAAGCGCGAGCCGCGAGCCAGCCCTCGCATCCCTAACCTCAACCCCGCCCCTCGCAGCGACATCAGGTTGCGGAAAAACTCATCGGCGCTGTCATTCTGAGCCCGCTTTTTGGGCGAAGAAACCCCGTAGTTTGCCCTTTTCATCGCCCCCCGCGAACTGCCAAGGTCCTTCGCTTGGCCCAGGATGACAGTGTGAGGAATTTTTCCGCAGCCCGTTACGGTTCCCGATCCGGCGCGTTTACTGATCGATGACCTTGTAGGAAAGATACGGTGAGGGGGCCTCAAGCTGGCCGGCGCTGGTAAAGATTTTCTTGATGAGGGTTCGGGACCACCGGGTGCGTCGGCAGTAGTCCGGGTAGGATTCGTGCCGCCAGTCGAATCCCTGCTTGGAGAGGTCTTGGGGGCTGAGGTAGACCACCACCTCCGGCGCCAACGCCGCGCGCGTGGTCTTTTTTTCGTAGGTTACGTCCTCATAATTGGCGAGCAGGCGAATTCCCTTCTCCCGGCACGTCCGTTCGATACCCCGGAGAATCTGGTTGTACCTCGCCACGTGGGGGGCCATGTCTTTCTCGGTACACTCAGTGTTCCCCAAGTCGACGATGGGGCGCACCTGTAACGTGCGCAGCGAATACTTTCCGTACACGTCAAAGAAGCCGGCCAGTTCTTCCAGGTTTTCCGCGTTGACGGTGTAGTTCAGGCGCAATTGCGGACGCTGGGCGCCCCGGCGCTTCTTGATGGCTTCCAGTTGGTCGAGAACTTCCAGGAATTTGTCGAAGGAAGCCCTCCGCATCAGGCGCTCATAAGTCTCGCGCCTGACGCCGTGCGTGGAAAGGGTTAACTCATCCAGCCCCAGTTCCACCAGTCTTTCCAAATGCTCCGCCGTCAGCAACTGTCCATTGGTCACCATGCCAAGATTCGGCACCTTGTACTTCTTGCCCAAGGTGATGATATCCAAAAATCCTTTGTAGGTGGTGGGCTCCGTCCCGCATCCCACGTACATTTGCATGGCCCAGGGGAAAAAGACCTCGGCAATGCGCTCAATCTCGGCGGGGCTGAAGCGGCCGGTGTTTTCCCTGGTAAAGTTCGGGTCGCTGAAATAGCACATCTGGCAGCGCAGATTGCACGACATCACGGGGTCAAATCGCAGCCACAGATGCCGCCGTCGAAGCCAGTACATCCCCAGCAGACCTGCGAATTTCACACGATGGCTGCGCACCACTCGGTTGAGGTTCAGAAGTTGGTAGAAACGATCCGTCCGCATAGGTTTTGCACAGTAATGAAGTGGATGCCACTCAGCCTGACACTTCCCTGCCCTGCCCGCTGCCTCTAATGAGTATTATACGTCCTGTCACGCGAGGGCGCAAATGACGCCACCAGCAGCGTCATTCCCCTGGCGCGGCCGAGCCGCAACTCGAAGCAAGCTCTGCGTAATCCACCGAAACGATGTCTTGACTTTGCTGCGACCTAAATAATAGAAGGGGGGTATGTATTTCACTCCG
>PLWR01000198.1 GCA_003165615.1 Acidobacteriota bacterium
CAGACTGTGGATCTGGACGTCGCGGGTTCGAACCCCGTCACCCACCCCAATGTTCTCGACCATGTCCGCTTGATCATCCTTCGGTCCCTCTTGAGGTGGTTGCGCCTGGGTTGCGGATTGTTGTGGACTTGTCGCCGAATTCTCCAAGCGGTCCATGTAGGCAATGTCAGCGCTGGGGATTAAGTGACCGTAGATGTCCACCGTGATCTTGATGGATGAGTGCCCCATTGCCTGCGTCCGTAACGAATGTCCTCCCTGAAGGTATGAGGCGAGATACCAGCAAAGAAATGGAGCCCTCCCCCTTTTGACCTTCGGTGTGAACCAACCCCCCGGCTGGGGTAATCGCAGTTCCAAGGGATGCTTCTCCTCGCGATTGAACCAGGGACCGGCGCCTCAGGCGTTCCCGCCGAGTGGCGGCAGGAACTGCAAGCGGAAGAGGAAAGCACGCTGAAAAGGCAATCAACCCTGTGGCTGCGACCCATGTTGTATTCGCCATATTTCCTTTCTTAGGAGGTGGCGATGATGCGTTGTTTTCTAAGGGGGTTTCGGAAGGATGATTGGATGTTCCCATATCCAGTTGTCCTTTCTAGCCAGGCGGAATAGGCCATCGGAGGGAGAGAGAACGCACCCCTTGGCTCCGGAGGCGGCTATAGCATCAAACCTGTGCCTTCGGAAATCCGGCGTTTAAATATTGCCCCCGGCGGGGCGTCATTTAGTTGGGAGGTTTCGTGGTTGGTGAATCACTTCCCAGTGACACGGCGCGGCTCAAGCTGACGTCTATCTCCGTGTAGGGAGGCAGAATGACGTCGCGACCGTGACGGGTGAGGAGAAAGATTCCTGTCGCGCCCATCGCCGCAAACCTGGCCACCCCGGCCGTGGAAGCGTCGGTGGCCGTTGAACTGATCGCCTCTATGATCAATTGCGTGGTATCGTCCGAGACCTTGGAGATTCCCCCGGTCACACCAAAATCCAACAGAAACCTTGCTTTTCCGGGATTTTGGGCGTGGATTCTTCCCTCCGAATCCATCGTCATGTGGGTTCCCCTGTCCACCTCGGCGGCGACGGGGGAAGCGGCAATCGCGATGGCCGCGCCATCCGGCAATGCCAGATGCGTGAACATAAGGTTCAGCGAGCCGGGGCGGTATAAGCGCCGTGGCGGGACACGCTTTGCCAACACCCCTTGCAGAATGCTGCCCTGGGGAATCGCGATGGCGGAGCCCACCAGGACGGGTTCCAGCAACACGGCCTGGAAAGATTGGCCTTGATGGTCTTTGGACGCGCTGAGGCCCTCAAGCATCACCAGGGGCATCCGCGTGCCGTCGGCGATGGTGCAAGGCTCCGGGCAGGGCGCCACAGCGCCTGCGCCCTTCCCGGCGCGCGCCACAGCAAGCGCCGGAAAAGTTGTACCCTCAGGCTCCACCTGCAATGTCAGTACCCAGGAAGGATCGGTTTTCTGTGGCTTCGATTTCGCTGCCTGCCCGCCCTGACTTGTCGCCGCGTCCCCCCCCTTAGCCGCAGGCTTCGCTGTTTCCGCACTCAGCTCCACGCGTTGCGCCAAGGCGATGAATGTCGCGCGCAGCGGAATTTCGGCCCCTCCCGGCACCAACACGTTCACCGACCGGAATCGCGCCACCATGTCGTGCCGGGGCGCAAAAAGGTGAATCACAAAGGGCCGGTCGTCCACCGCGTACGCTTTCTTTTGCGACGCGATCTTATCCACCACCAGCCGGACCGTGCTACCCTTGGGAAAAACCTCCGTCTCGCGCCAAAAAACGCTGCGCGCGAGTTTGCCCTCCAGCGTGGTTCCCAGCGCCGTCTTCTTGAGCGGGATGCGACCCTCCATGGCAACCCAAACCACCGCGGTCTGGCCGTCGGCGCTTTGCGAATACGCGCCGGAAACGGTTGCGAAGGCGAAAAGCGCCATACACACAGCTTTCATCATGAAAGGAGCTTTCAAGGAATCAGTTCCCCCATTGCGGGGTTTGCCGAGTAGGGATGATATCACCGATCGTACCCGTCCTATCGACCAATTGCTGCAGACCAATTGCGGCGACAGGTTGTCGGCGTTGCGTTGTCCGCTTGCGCCAACTGTGATAGGCTGTCCCGCACGATAGGTCGTATCGATCCTCTATTGCTGTGCGCGGGAAGTTGCGCGCAAAAGGGAAACGTGGAGTGGAGCTATGTCGCTGCACGATGAGTTGAGCGAAATCGTTTCGAAGGCCGACGGGTCCGACGACCCGGAACAGTTGGCACAGTTTCAGAGTCGATGCGAGGCAATTCTGACCAATGCCTCAAAGAGCCTGGCTGCCGAACGAGATGAGGAATTGCGCGAACATTTGCGGGGAATCGAGGAGCAGGCCAGGGACGTGTTGCGCACCGTGAAGGCACGCCTGGCAGAGGTCAAGATCGCGCGCATGGATCCCGACTACGAACAGCGCAAGCTTCAGAAGCAGCAAGAGGAGCAACTGAAAAAGCAGCAGGAGATGGCCAAGGCGCAACAGTTCTTGTCGCAGGGCGGCCTGAGCGGTTTGCTGGGGGGCATCTTCGGTGCTGTAGGGGGCGTTCAAGAAGCGCCAGCAGGCAGAGGAGCCACCAGCCCAGCACAATCTTCGGCAGCGCCTGCCATTGTACCTGCATCCGCAGTTCCGGCTCCGGCGGCGATCAAGTGCGCGCAATGCGGCAATGAGCTTAAGACCGGCGCCAAATTCTGCCCCGAGTGCGGTACACCGGCCCCCCACGAGAAGCACTGCACGAACTGTGGCGCGAAACTGGCTCCCGCAGCGAAATTCTGTCCGGAGTGTGGAACCAAGGCGGCCTGAAGTACAAACCCTCCTTCGAGACTCAGCGCCATCCCAAACGCGGGCACGATTGGATCGTCTGCTGGAAGCACAAATGGCCCGGCGTACCAAAGCATCTTCGGGTTATTGAACTCCGAAAGGAATAGGCGACTCCTCCCAATCCGGCGCACATGCAAGAGCTGGGAACAAGCCACACAATCTGAGATGACGCTGCAGCGGGAACTTCATCCGGCTCAGGAGATCCTGGAAGCCTGGCCGTGCCAGCGCGATGATGACTAGTCCGTTGGGAGCCCCCCCCGGCTCCGCCGGGGAGGCAGCAAAAGTCTGACAAATCCCGCAATCTGCGGGTGGAGGACTCGCGAGGGGCCAGTGATGACCGTCGCCGATTGGGCACCTGCCCATAAATTGCTGCTACCCCGGAAGTTCCGCAGCGTCTTCAGGATTTGGCCTGGGAAGTCATAGGGCTGTATCGGACGCGCGCCGACTGGGCCAGGCTGCGGAGTAGCAGAAACTTCGCCCGGCGCGCGTTCAAGACGTAAGAAGAGGAACCCAATTTCTCCTGGTATCCCCCCGCCCCACCACTGCGCATTTGCTTACTGCAAGAGTGCTTGCACATTATCGCGGGTAATGAGTACGATGCCGGTGTCAATGCGCGACGGCAGGGGACATACTTGGACCAGCTGCCAGTCCGGAAACATTCGTACCGAATTGTGATGTAAGTCATGCAGCATTTTCAGCCCGTAGTAGCTCATGGTGTAGGTCTTCTGCCCCAGAGTCGCCCAGATCATCCCATCGCGGACCAGCTCCAGGGTGGGTTGGTCCTTGTCCATGGCCACGATGGCCACTTGCGGTGTCTTGGCCGCCTTCTTCACCGCTTCCACGGCCCCCGGGCCTCCCGCGGCATCCAGGCAGCCGATACCTCTTAGGTCCGAATGCTTGTGGAGGATTTCAGTCACAACCGCGCTTGCTCGGCCGGGGTCGCTAGTATCGTTCAAGACTCCTACGATTTGGATCTTGGGATAATTCTTGAGCGCGTCCTGGTAACCCAGCACTCGCTCTTCCAAGTTCCACTGCCGAGGGACAGTGAGAAGGACAACCTTGCCGCTGCCGCCGAGCGCTTTGGCCAACAACTCGCCCCCCTGTCGGCCAGCATCATAGTTGCTGGTCCCAATAAAGAAGAGGCGCGCGCTCGCTGGCGAGTCCGAATCGAAAGAACCTACCGGCACGCCTTGCTGCACGGCCAAGTCAATCGGTCCTTTCAAGACATCAGGGTCAGCGGGAGCAACAAGAATCCCAGCAGGTTTCGTCCTCGCCGCGCTAGTGAAAATCTGAGCTTGCTCGGTAGGATTGTAGACATGGGTCCCTATGAACCGTGCCTTGACGCCTAGCTCCTGAGCCGCATCTTCAAATTCCCGCCGGGCTTCTTGCCAATAGGGCAGATCGATATTGGTGGCCACCGCGACGTATTCTTCTTGTTGTTGACCAGTGGCCGTTTCAGTTCGCTGACAAGCGGCAAACCCTGTCAGCATCAAGAGTAGGAGTGCTAATGCCATCGTGGACGTTTTTGCTTTCACTTGAGTACCCTCCTCGCCAAACGCGATTCAGAAATGGTTTGGTAACTTATTAGCCGAAAGTTCCTATTTTAACTTTCCGCCGAAGCATACTGCGGCGGCCTTGTCAAGTCAAACTCAACACCCAGAAAGCGGAGAGGGGCTTTTTCTTGAGCTCGTCTGAGACTTGCACCCGCAAACGCAAC
>PLWR01000403.1 GCA_003165615.1 Acidobacteriota bacterium
GTGGCGCGCGGATCTTCCGTGCGATATACGCGATGGCCAAATCCCATCACTCTCTTCTTCTGCGCCAGGAGGTCTTTGACGTAATCTTCGGCACGGTCCGGGGTCCTGATTTCGAGAAGCATCTTCATAACCTGTTCGTTGGCGCCGCCGTGCAAGGGGNNGGCGTTGAAGCTGTGGTCAGCGTGCAAGATGAGTGCAATGTCAAACCAATGCGCCGACTCCTCGTCGGGCGTGCGGCCATTCAGCATATAGAGGAAGTTCGCGGCGTGGCTCAATTTAGGCACAGGAGACACCGCTTCCCGGCCCTGCCGAATCCGCCCGTAAGCCGCCACCAGCGTAGCCAATTGAGCAGTCAGGCGCAGCGTTTTACGGCGGTTCGCCTCGTCGGACATGTCTTGCGAGTCAGGGTCGTAGAGCGAAAGTGCTGACACGGCCGTGCGCAGGATCTCCATAGGATGGGGAGTCGGAGGGAATTGCTTCAGCAGTTCCGGGATTTCAGACGGAAGCGACCGGTTCGCCACCAACTGGTCCTCAAATTCTTCGAGCTCCCCCGCCCAGGGGAGCCGGCCATACCACAACAGGTAAACCACTTCTTCAAATGAGGAGTGCTCCACGAGATCATCGATCTCATAGCCGCGATAGATGAGGGTTCCCTTCGCACCATCGATGGCGGAGATCTCCGATTCAGCAATGACCACTTCCTGAAGGCCTATCTTAACTTCTGACATGCAATACCTTTCTCCCGGGTTTCTAGAGATGTGCATTTCGGCAGTGGTCGATGATACTACCAGATGCAATCCAATCCGAACAACGGACGTTCGGGCACTCCGCCGCGCCACGGTCGTCAGCTTGACACCGTGAACGAATTGCGGGAAAAATGGAGATCTCCTTGCTGCGGGGCTCCGGTATGCAAAAATCCAGTCTCGGCTTCGCCGCCTTACGCGCCGGCTTCACCTGACGGTGACGTCTCCAATCGCGTGCCGATTGCGCGTGCCATTCCTCATCATCCATAACGCGGATTTCTAATTCAAGCCTGGGAAGGGCGGGGCTTCGGTCCCGTCGCAGGCGGTGATGGCGAAAATCCCCAAACCCTGGTTCGGAGGAGTCAATGCACCCCAAGTCGACGCTGGCCTTGATTTTGCTGTCTGCCCTGCTCGTGCTGCCCATCGTGGCGCAGCCATCGGGGGATTTTTCTCCCCCCTCGCGAACCTTTCGGTTCACTTATCAGGTGACCCTCAAGGACATTCCTGCCGGCGCCCGCCGTGTCCGCTTGTGGATACCGTGCGCGGTTACGGACTCGAGTCAGACGGTGGTTCGAAAGGACATTACAGGACCGGTGCGCCTCCGCGAGACCCACGAAGCTCCCTTCGGCAATCACATCCTCTACGGAGAAATTCTGCATCCTGAACCCGGCGCCGCAGAGTTCACGGTGCAGTACGAGGTCACACGCAAGGAGTACTCCAAAGGTGATTTTCGTTCTTTGGAAAAGGCTGATCGCGGACCCGCCGCTCCTAGCGATCTGGCGCGATTCCTCCAGCCGGACCGCCTGGTGCCCATTGATGGAAAGATAAAAGAGCTCGCCGATGAGCAGACGCGCGGCAAACAAGGTACGGTGGAACGAGCGTACGCCCTCTATGATTACGTGTTCCGGACCGTGCGCTACGACAAATCAGGGACTGGCTGGGGGCGAGGTGATTCGCTCTGGGTGTGTGACTCGAAACACGGCAATTGCACGGATTTTCACTCTCTGTTCATCTCGATGGCCCGCGCCGAGGGAATACCCGCACGTTTCGAGATCGGCTTTCCGGTTCCCACCGGATCGGAAGGGACTATTCCCGGCTACCACTGCTGGGCGGAATTCTACGCGAGCGGTGTCGGATGGGTGCCCGTGGACATCTCCGAGGCCTGGAAAGATCCCAAGAAGCACGACTACTTCTTTGGCTCGCTGGACGCCAACCGGGTGCAATTCTCCGTTGGCCGCGACCTGAAACTGCAGCCGAAACCGGAGGGCGATCCCCTGAACTATTTTATTTACCCCTATGTGGAAATAGACGGAAAGCCATTCGCATCTATCGAGAAAAAGTTCACCTATCAGCAAACGGGGTCAGGAAAGCTCTGACCTGGCAGCTAATTCACTTCGCCAATCGGCTGACGTAGCGGCGAGTTCACCTCGCCACATGGCGGCGTTAAGCCGCCTCTACATTCAGAACGGCGGGATTGACACGAAGATTCAAACGCCTTAAAGGGAGGACAGGTGAGCAAGGAACTGTCTCTTTTCGCGCTTCTTTCACAAGGTCTCGAAGCGACGATCCGCGATGATAACCCGTGGTGGCGGGGAGAACGGATCGCAGGCCTCCCTCCTCTGCGCCGGTGGGCCTTCGAGCCTGTGCTGAATGGCCTGAAAATAGGTTTGGCCCCGATTACGGTTCTTCGAGGTCCCAGGCAGGTGGGCAAGACCACTCTGCTCAACCAGATTATCCACGCACTGTTGGACGAGGGGGTCACTCCGGACAGGATTTTCCGGGTTCAGTTCGATGAGCTTCCACGGCTCAAGGAGCTAAGCGAGCCGATTCTGGAGCTATGTCGCTGGTACGCCGAGTCCATTTTGCGGAAGTCGTTCAATCGTGCGGCAGGCGAAGGACAGAAGGCCTTCATTGTTCTGGACGAAGTTCAGAACCTGTCCGATTGGGCTCCGCAACTGAAGCACCTCGTGGACATGAATCCGGTCCGGATGCTCGTGACCGGCAGTTCCGCGTTGCGCATCGAGGCCGGGCGAGACAGCCTCGCCGGACGCATCATGACCCTTGAGATGGGACCGTTATTGTTGCGGGAGATTGCCGAATTCCGAACTCAGTCGCGCCTTCAGCCGTTGTTACCCCCGAACGGGTTGGCGCCGCTGAAGGAAAAGGGATTCTGGAAGGAGCTTCGGGCTTACGGGGAAATGCATCGAGAGGTTCGCCGGGCCGCTTTTGAGGCTTTCTCGGAAAGGGGTGCCTAGCCCGTGGCGCAGGTGCGAATAGATCAGCCATGGGAAAGGGTGGCCGACTTCCTCAATGAGACTGTCATCCGGCGGGCGATTCAGCATGATCTCCGTATGGGGGCCAAAGGCCAGAAGCGAGACGAGCAACTGCTTGAAGAGGTGTTCCGGCTGGCGTGCAGGTATGCAGGGCAATCGCTGACCCCGGCTCTTTACCTGGAAGAGATCAAAGGGGCGATGCATGCCAACATTGGACCGCAGCGAGTGCTAGTGTAGTGTCTCACAAGTAG
>PLWR01000661.1 GCA_003165615.1 Acidobacteriota bacterium
AGCTCGGTCATGAGCCAGCTTGCCCCAACCTCTTGCATCATCGTGCCGACATTGGAAACGACGGAAGCAATCCACAGAACGCGGAAGAGTTCGTGCCCGAGGGTGACCCAGGAAGAAGAGATAGATTTGTGCTGCCCAGCGCCAGTCGGAATCGCCAGTTTCGCCCTTGAGGCGGGTTTCTCCGCTCCATCGTTCGAGTCAGGCATCGTATTTCTAGAATACAACAAGCGGGTTCGAGTTCGCGACCCAAGTGGAAAAATACCTCGCCGCCATGATCGTCCCCCCTCGCTTCCGCCCTCTTCTTCTACGGTAATGCTTGATACCCAAAACGCCAAAGTCCAGACACGGGCAAGATGTCCGTGCTACGTCTGGCGCCCAGCCCATTCGGAACAAAAAAACTTCGGTCAAAACCACCATTTCGTATAAAATGACTTGCAGGCAGATACCCGTAAAATCAGGCATTGCCGTGAGGCAAAGGAATTCCGGCATGGGCCATAGGACTGGAGAGAGCTGAGGAGACGCTGACGGCGTGTATTCAGGGTTCCAGACGGAAGCGTTCATGGGGCAGAAAGATCGCGAAACTCGCAAAGACTTTGCCGAACCCAGGAGGATGGAATGCAACGAGGCTTTGTCGTTTTCTTGGCTGTGCTGACGGTGATGTCGGGGTGGGAGGCTTCAAGGTTGCAGGCCCAGGGCCCCGCGCCAACGGCTTACTCTATTACCGAGGACCCCGGGTTCTCCATCATGGGTCACATGGTCGTAAAGCTCTCCCGTGATGGTTCCAAGGAAGTTGTGGACCAGTTCATGCACCCGGGGCAGGGGCACGACAAAGAATTCCATGCCCACATCCTGTATGACTTCCAAGCCCACACGGTCTACACCACAATTCCAAGCGACCCCAATACGCCCTGCGGGGCCCAGGCGTACACCGATCCCACCGCCCCCGCGGAGGAAGACGTCATCGCCGGCGCCGCCGGATTGATGAAGGAGCTCTCCAACCCTGATGACAAAACCACTGAACTCGGGACGGAAACTCTTAACGGAATGCCCACCCGGGTCGTGTCAATTACTTCCTCCAAGGGCAATGCCAAGGTCTGGTTTACCCAAAAGGGCGGCTACCCCGTCAAACTTGTCGCCATCGATAAAGACGGCAAGGAAACGCCAATCCTCGAAGTAAAACAGATCACCTTTGCTAAGCCGCCCGCTTCCGCTTTCGCCCTTCCGGCAATTTGCCAGGGAGTGTAAGTACCATCTCCTCCCCCCGTAGCCAGCACCAATGTCAGCGCCCTGACGTTGGAGAAAATCGGCAACTATACCGGCCCCTGCCCAGCCCACATCAAGATGGTTGGCACCATCACCGTGGATGGACCGGGAACCGTGTTTTACGAATTCGGCGCCGGCACTTTTGATCCGGGAGAAACCATCGTCTTCAGTGCCGCGGGAACCAAAACCGTCAGCCATGTAATGACGTTCCAGCCTAAATACGGCAATCAGATGGGCGGTATGGCCATCATGGAGGCCATTGGGGCAGACGCCAAGGGCAATCATGGGATGCTCACGCAAGGTTCCAACAACTCCGACTTCAATATCACTTGCACCAGCGGAGGAGGAAAGTAGGCGAGTGACAACGAACCCTGACCCATGGGCAATGGCAGTTCAGTTTGGAGATACAATGAACGCTGAACGGACTCCGGGCGACACACACCCTCCGTTTGCGCCGGTCATGCGCAAGCGACAAAACAACCAGGCGGGAAACCTTCCCTCCTTTCCCTCCCGGCTTTTCTTACCCAAAGCCTGTTTTTTATGAGGTGGATGAATCATGGCGCATAAGACTTTCGCGGGCCAATCCTACGTTTTCGCTCTCTTTCTGATCGCGGCAGCCGGCTTGAACGCCCACGCTCAGGCGACGCGCAACCTCATTACTCAACCAGTGAAGGAAACGCAGCTTGTGACCCTGGCCGGGCACCTGGACCCCGCGGCGCGCCCGGAGAACGACCAGGGCTTGGTTGATGACAGCATGCCCCTGGAGCACGTCATCATGATGCTCAAGCGCGCGCCAGAGCAGGAACAGGCTCTGGTGGCGCACATCGACCAGTTGCACAACCCGAAATCACCGGCCTACCACCAGTGGCTGACCCCGGAACAGTTCGGAGAGCAGTTTGGCCCATCCGACGCGGACGTCACCACCCTTACGAACTGGATGGAATCGCACGGATTCACGATTGAGAATGTTCCACCGGGACGGAACCTCATGATCTTCTCCGGCACCGCGGGCGAGGTGCGTGAGGCTTTCCACACTCAACTTCATCATTACCTGGTGAACGGCGAGACCCATTACGCCAATAGCAGCGAGCCGCAGGTTCCCGCCGCGCTGGCCCCGGTGGTCGCCGGTTTCCGCTCCCTGAACGATTTCCGGCTCAAGACGCTTCATCACGATGCCGGCGTCGCCCGGCACAATATGAAAACCGGGGAATGGGAGAAGGTCTCCGGTCCGCTTTCGGTTCCGGACCTTACCTTCACCTACGGCGGCAACCAGTATTTCTATGTCAGTCCGCAGGACTTCTACACCATCTACAACGAGAATCCGCTTTTTAGCGCCTCGCCGAAGATCGACGGGCACGGAGTGACTATCGCGGTGATCGAGGAGACCAACGTCGCTCACACCTCCGACGTCACCAGCTTCCGCCAGCAGTTCGGCCTGCCCACCTACCCCGCGACGCCCAACTCCACCGATGGCGGCGTCAACTGGCTCATTGGCCCCGGCAACGGCTGCAACACCGTCGGCATCACCTCAACGGATGAAGAAGGCGAGGCCCTCCTCGATGTTGAGTGGGCGGGCACCGCGGCGCCCAAGGCCATCGTTGATTTTGTAGCTTGCGGCGGATCCAATGGCATCGACCTCGCGGCGCAATACATTACCAACTACCTCTCCTCCACCGTAGTGGCTACCAGTTTAAGCTATGGCGGATGCGAGATCACCAATGGCTCCAGCACCGCCACCTTTTACCAGACGGAGTGGGAGCAGGCGGCGGCGGAGGGAATCACCGCGGTGGTCTCCAGTGGCGACTCCGGTTCTCTGGCCTGTGACCAGAACTACAGCACCGGAACCCATAATCTATCCGTCAACGAACTTTCCGACACGCCTTACAACATCTCCGCCGGCGGCACGGACTTCAGCGACTTATACCAGGCAGGAAACTACAGCACCTACTGGAACACCACCAACAGCACGGTTCCCACTGGTTCTTCCGCTCTCTCCTATGTCCCCGAGATCACCTGGGGGAGCTACTGTGCCAGCCCCCTGTTCGCTTCCTATCTCCAAGCCTCCGGCAGCACGACTTTCGGCAGCACCTACACCCCGGAGGCCGTTTGTAATAGCCCTGAGGCTGGCACCGGTCGTGGCGATTATGATTTGGTGGCGCCCGTGGGCGGTGGCGGTGGCGTCAGCATCTACACCAGCCTCCCGACCTGGCAGAGCGCCTATGGTGTCGGTTTAGCGGGCAATCAGACCTCGAACACCTTGCGCAACCAGCCTGACATCTCCTTCTTTGCCTCCAATGGATGGTGGGGGCACGCTTTGGTTTACTGCCAGTCTGACACGGGCCACACCTGCGATTATTCCAACACCGCCAACGACACCAATGCCGCCAACCTGGCTGCCGGCGGCACGTCTTTCGTGGCACCGCAAATGGCCGGTATGGTAGCCCTCATCGTCCAGAAGACAGGAGCGCGTCAAGGCGTTGCCAATTACACCCTGTATAATCTGGGTACACTCGAATACGGTACCGCCACAACCCCCAATCCTTCCAATCTGGCAAGCTGCTCCGGTTCGGGTCAGGCGGGCACGGCGGTAGGGGCCAATTGTATCTTCCGTGATATCGCCGGGGATACACCCAACCCCCGGCAGGGCGGCCCCCTTACCAGCAGCAACATCCAACCCTGCGTTTGGTCGTCCGTTACCAACTGCTACCGGAGTTCATCGACCGACACGTACGGATTGACTTCCCTGGGCGACCATCCGGCAACCAACAGCCCTGCCTACCCGGTCAGCCAGGGATATGATGCCGCCACAGGTTTGGGCAGCCCCAACATTGCCAACCTGGTGAACAACTGGAACACGGCGACGCCCTTATTCGCGAGCACGACCACGCTTTCAACCGATTCCCCTTCCATCCCGACGACGGGCAGCGCCACGCTGACCGCCACTGTGAGCGCTACGGGTCGAGGCGAAAACTTGACGGCTGGCCCCCCTGCCGTGGGACCGGTCAACTTCTACATCGGCAGCATCACTGGCACGCTGCTGGGCACGGGACCGCTTACCCAGGCTTGTACCGGCGCGGCGCCTGCAAACCTTGTTTGCCCACCCTCCACGGCTACGTTAGTGGTTCCGGCCAGCTCGCTGGCAACCGGCGCTAACAGCCTCATGGCCTACTTCCCCGGCGATGCGGCCAACGACGCGCCCTCCAGTTCTTCCCCCATCAACATCACCGTTCAGTCCTCCACCGGTCCGGTGGCGGGGGTGTCGCCGCCCAGCCTGACGTTTGGCAATCAGAACCTCGGGACCACCAGTGGTTCGCAGATGGTCACTCTTAGCAACACGGGCGCCACCGCGCTCACCGTCACGGGAATTGGCGCCAGCGCCAATTTCGGCGCCACCACCGCCTGTGTGGGGAGCGTCGCGGCCAGTGGTTCCTGCACGATCTATGTAACCTTCTCCCCCACGGCCATCAACCTGCTCACCGGTACGCTGACTATCACTGACAATGGCGGTGGAGTGGCGGGCAGCACCCAGACCGTCGCCCTCTCCGGCACGGGGATCAATCCCGGGGCCGGCCTTTCCGCAGCCTCCGAGGCGTTCGGCAGTCAGGTAATCAACACCACCAGCTCCACCAGAACCGTGACGCTCACCAGCACCGGCACCACGAGCCTGAGCATTGCCAGTATTACGATTACAGGAACGAACACCCCGGACTTCCATGAAACCAACCCCTGCCCGGCCACCCTGGCGCCGGCGGCGAAGTGCACGATCAGCCTGACTTACACTCCCACGATACTGGGCGCAGAAACGGCCAGCCTCAGCGTGACCGACAACGCTTCAAACAGCCCGCAGATGGTCGCGCTGACCGGAACGGGCGCCGCGCCGGCATTCTTGTCATCGACCTCGCTCGCTTTCGGCAGCGTGGGTGAAAACAGTCCCAGCGCGAAGACGATTACGCTTTACAACAACGAGGCCGTGGCGCTAACGATCTCGAGCATCACTACCGGCAACCCGGACTTTACGGAGAGCAATACTTGCGGTACGAGCCTTGCGGCCAAGGGCCACTGCACCATCACCGTCACGCTGACACCCAGCATCCTGGGGGCGGAGACGGGAACGCTCACCGTGAACGACGCTGCCTCCAACAGCCCACAAATCGCCGCGCTGACGGGAACGGGCGTTGTACCGGCATTCTTGTCATCGACCTCGCTTGCTTTTGGCAGCGTGGGCGAGAATAGTCCCAGCGCCGCGAAGACCACTACGCTATACAACAATGAGGCCGTGGCGCTAACGATCTCGAGCATCACTACCGGCAACCCGGACTTTACGGAGAGCAATACTTGCGGTACGAGCCTTGCGGCCAAGGGCCATTGCACCATCACCGTCACGCTGACACCCAGCGTCCTGACGGCGGAAACGGGCACGCTCACCGTGAACGACGCTGCCTCCAACAGCCCGCAAACCGCCACGCTGACCGGAACCGGCATCGTGCCGGCGACGGTTTCACCCACGTCGCTGACGTTCACCGCGCGCACCGTGGGCACCACCAGCGCCGCCATGACCGTAACCCTGACCAGTAACCTCGCGCTTGCCATGCCGATCAGCAGCCTCACGTTCACGGGCGCCAATGCACTTGACTTCGCCGCGCCCACCAATACCTGCGGCGCGAGTCTGGCGGCAAAGGCCCACTGCACGATCTCGATCACCTTCACGCCCGGGGCGACCGGCACTCGCACCGCAACTCTAAACGTCAGCGACAGCGCCAGCAATACCCCACAAACCGTCGCCTTGACCGGCACTGGCGAATAGCGCAGGAGCATAGGAGGGGCGGTTCGCGAACTGCCCCTACGACACAAATCCTCGATCCGGCGTTGCGTTTGCTAACCGGCGGCAACGGCCACGCCCGCCACGCGTGAATCTGGGACAGATTGTCTCTTGACAAAATGAGCCAATAGGCATAGGCTAGAGCAGTTACATAAATAATGTAGCTTGCTAAGGAGGAAATTCCATGGCAGAGTACATTCATGCGAGCCATACCGATTCCGATCCGCAAGCGCATTTTGGAGCTCTACGACCGCGGCCGGAGCACGCGGGAGATCGCCCAGTTCTCGGGCTTCTGCGTCGCGGCGGTGCGGCGCGTGCGCCAGCAGTATCGCCAGCGCCGCACGCTAGAACCCCGGACGCATTTCTGCGGGCGCAAGACGCTGCTGACCGAAGAGCGGAAACAACGGCTGCAGCATCTGTTATCCGCGAAGTCCGACGCCACGCTGGCCGAGTTGGGCGCGCGGATGGACCGTTCCTTCCGCACCTCCACGATCGATCTCTGGCTGCGGCGGCTCGGCTGGAAGTTTAAAAAAAACTCTGGCCGCCGCCGAACAAGAGCGGCCCGACGTCGCCGAAAAAAGGGCGCGCTGGCATGAGGAGTTGGCCGCTGAGCCCACGGCCTGTCTGGTGTTTGTTGACGAAAGCGGGGCCAACACCAAGATGACGCGCCTGCGGGGCCGCGCCCTGGGCGGCACCCGACTGCGGGCGAGCGTCCCGCACGGACGGTATGAAACCCGCACGCTGATCTCCGCCATTCGCCTGGAGGGTGCCTGCGCCCCTTGGCTTTTTCAAGGCCCGATGGACGGCGAAATGTTTTTGGCCTAGATGAGGCAAGGACTGGCGCCCGCCCTGCGCCCGGGTGATGTAGTGATCCTGGACAACCTGGCCACCCACAAAATTCAGGGAGTCCGTGAAGTCATCGATGCCGTTGGCGCCCGGCTACAGTACCTGCCGCCCTATTCCCCGGACTTCAATCCCATCGAGCCCATGTGGAGCAAAATCAAACAAATCCTGCGCAGCCAAGCTCCCCGCACCGATGAGCAACTGCTCCTGGCGGCCAAGACCGCCTTCAACTCGATTTCTATCGCCGACTGCAAAGGCTTCTTTTTTAGTGCCCAATACGCTACATATTAAATGGAAATGCTCTAGATACGCGATGAAGGCCAGACACAGCGTGGCCACCCCCACGAAAATCTCCCCAACTCACCAACGCGGTCGTGAAATCAGCCAACACAAGAAAATATTAAAAATGAAGGTCGCTCCCAATGAGTTATTGAAAACAAAGGGGCAAAAAAGTGCTCCCAATGAGTTCATGAAAATAAGCGAGTTATCGAGATTTCGGTATTACTTTATGATACACAAGGAGTTAGCGGCGGTTTCCACGCTCAGAGTCAGACACCCCCCGCAAAG
>PLWR01000233.1 GCA_003165615.1 Acidobacteriota bacterium
CATCACCTTTGGGGCTAGCCGGAATTTCGCAGCCTCATCAGCGGCGCCCAGCAAAACACAGAATAGAGTTTTCATGGGAAGCTCTCCTTGGGGTCGTAGTCAAGACGGGTTCTGCCGCTTCTCATTTCAGCTGATCCCCTTTCATTACTGCCAGCCGCCGAATTCCCAGATTCCTTTCAACTTTCCCCGAAAAAACCGCGCCGTCCACTGTATATCATAAAGGGGGAACCCCTCTCCGGCATCAAGCCCCCCATCCTGCTGAGAAACATACATGTTTGTCACGATACTCGGGTGCATTGCCGAACTCGAACGCTCGCTGATTATCGAGCGAATTAAAGCCGGAATGCCTACCCTATAGAAACAGAAACCCAATCGACATCAAAGAGCTGTGTGTCGCCAAAACGCGTCTGCCGCAGGCTGAACCGATCTTTCCCAATCTTCAGTTACGAAAGAACCTCCTGACCGGTAATAACATGCAGTGAAAAGAGCGAATGGATTCTTCTGCAACCTCATGAAGGTATTTCCCGAGTGTGCCGACCAACCCTCCGCAATCGACTCAAGGAATGCGTGCGCGGCGCGAAGCTGTTCGAGATCACCCTGCGTGTATGGCGGAAAACAGGCGTGCGCGAACTCCGACGCGTGTTAGACTCACACCCATGAGCGAGAACCATCCGACCCACCGTGAAGCTCTACTGAGGCTGGGTGCCGCACCTTTGCTCGGCTGGCAACGGAAAAACCAGGAGAAACACACTATGCCAACCCCTAGCCTGCACCCGGCCCAATCTCCAAGGAGGTTAATGAGTCGTTTGGCTTTCCTTCTGTTATTGGTGAGTGTTCCGGGAAGCTTGGCAGCTCAAGGCGTGCCGAAGTTCGACCTGACCGAGGGGCCTCTTGAACTGAGCGGGCCCGCAAATCCCTGGCGATTCGTTCATGCCGTCGGAGAGAAGTGCGGTCTTTGGGGTTTTGAGAATGGCAAGCTCGAAGGGTGGGTTTATCCGCTCAAGATCTTCCACGACTTCCAGCTCGATTTCATGTTGGAGGGATACCCCCGAGTCTATCATGGCTCTGAAATCGTCCGCAGCGTGCGCGTCTTTCCGCACATGGTCCAACTGCAATACTCCACCGAACGGTTCACTGTAACTGAAACCCTGTTTGCGCCCCGCGAAGAGCCAGGATTTGTGATTCTCCTCAATGTCAAAGCCCCTGCGGCGCTGCGAGTGTATGTTCACTTCGAACCCGACCTGAACCTCATGTGGCCGGGGGGGATCGGTGGCCAGTTCTCTAAATGGGATGAGAAAGGAAAGTGGGTGACAATCGGCGAACCCACGAATCGCTTTACCGCCTTGATCGGCTCACCTCTGGCAATCAGCGCCACTGCCGTGGGGTACCACGCTTACCTCTCCAATGAGCAGCCCGATGAAGGCATGGAATTGCGCATCACAACCGAGCAAGCGAATCGCACTTACCTTCCGATCGTGGTTGCCGGGGGAATCCAGGGCACCTATGACGCTGCGGTCACTTACCAGAGACTTCTGAACAACCTGCCGGTGCTTTACTCGCAAAGCCTTCGTCACTATGCCGACCTCGACGCGCAAGGAACCCAATTCCTAACGCCGGACCCCCAGGTCAATGAAGCTCTGCGATGGTCGCGGATTTCCCTCGACCAACTCAAGGTCTGCAATCCCTACGTGGGATGCAGTTATGTTTCCGGCTACGGCTCGTCGGGAACCGGCACGCGACCGATGTATGCATGGTTTTTCGACGAACCCACGATGACTTCCCCGGCCTATTTGGAGTACGGCGGAGCAGAAAGCTTGAAAGAAGCCCTGCGATTCATGCAAAAGTATCAACGCGCCGACGGCAAGATTCCTCATGAAGTGTCGCAAAGCGCCGGACTGATTAACTGGTTCAAGGATTATCCCTACGCCTACATTCACCCTGATTCGCCGATCGAGTATCTGATCGCGATGGGCAATTTCTTGCGCTTCACCGGCGACCGGGAGTTCGTCAAGGAGAGCTGGCCATCGATACAAAAGGCCTATGGCTATTGTGTTTCACTTCTTGACCCTGGTGATGGCCTCCCCGGCATTCCGAAAGGTGAATGGGGTTCCACCGAGGTCTCCGACTTCACGAAAGATTCGGCGATGGCGGGCGAATGGATCGCCGGGCTCCGCGCGATGGGCAAGATCAGTGAATCATTAGGGGAAAAAGGCCTGGAAAGGGAATGTGAGGAGCGCCAGCGCCAGGCAGAACAATCGCTCGAACGGGAGTTTTGGGACCCGCAGACGAATTACTATGATTACGGCCTGGACACGGCCGGCAAACACCTCACGTATATCAGTCCGGCGATAGGGTACAGCGCCTCGCTGGGGGTTCTCCCTGATGATCACGCACGGGTGGTGATCGAGCGTTTGAGCACCGCCGCTTTGCTGTCGGATTGGGGGCAGCGCGAGTTGTCGCTGGACGATCCTGATTACCGGGAGGGGTCTTATCATGTCGGCTCGGTATGGCCATACTTCTCGGCCGCTCCTATGCTTGGCCAGTTTCGGTACCACAACGCCGTACAGGGCTTCTGCACGTGGATGTCAATGATGGGGCTGCGGGGTTTTAGCGCGCGGGGCGCCATGCCCGAGGTTCTAACCGGGAGATTTTTCCGCCTGCTCGACAATGCCGTGCCGCACCAGATGTTTTCCGAACTGACGGCCATTCCCGGCTTCATCAGCGGCGTCCTTGGTCTCACTCTGGATGTGCCCGAGCGTGCGTTGACTATCGAGCCCCATCTACCCCCCGATTGGCCGTCAGTTGCAGTCCATCAGTTCCCATTTGGTCAGGAGAAGCTGAGTCTGGAACTCCGGCAGCAACCTGGCGTGCTTACGGCGGCGGTGGAATTCAGCGGTTCACAGCCGACCAAGGTTACGTTCGCGCCGGGGCTGCCCGCAGGCTCGACAATCCTCTCGGTCCTGCATGACGGGAAGCCGGTTCCCTTCCAAGTTGAGAATTTTGATAGCGATGTTCATGCGGGCGCCACCGTTACGGTCGCGCATAAGAGTACGCTGGAAGTCCGGTACTCACCAGGCGTGGCCGCAAGAATAGAGTGGCAGCAGCTGCTCGAAGGAGATACCAGCCGCAACTTGCGAGTTCTCCATACTGCTTTTCATGAAGGCGACCTGCAAATGATGGTGGAAGGACTCCCGGGGCGAGAGTACCGAGTGCAACTGTTCACACCGTGGAGAGTGAATCCACTGCAAGGAGCGCGCGCACTCGAAACGACGGGGAATGTGAAGACCCTTGTACTTGTCTCGCCACCCGAAGCAGAGAAGGCCTCCGACAATACCGGGTACACGCGCTGGATGGTTCACGTGCAGCTACAAAAGTAACCCGATGGCAGTCACCTTTCCCCGTCAACGTTCCAACCTGCTGTAATCCTTCATTCGATTGGTGGCTTTTGCCCCGAAGTCAATCAGGCATTCACCAATCCCGGCGTACGGTCCGAGCGCAGATCTGCTAAAAGCCCACTTTGACCGTGACGATTTCCCATGGCTTGACCGGTAAGCTCAGCCCACCGTCCGGGCCAATAGGCAACGATTCCTCGTTATCTTCGATGAGGTTCGTTCTTCGCGCCTGCATCGCGGGTTTTGAGAAACGAAGCTGGGCCTCGCATTCATGCCCTTCTGCCTCATAAAATCTGACGACAACCTGGTTATCATCTTCACTCTTCTTGAGAGCGGTCAGGACCAGGTTCAGTGGCATTAATTCGAATAAGCTGGGCGAGGCAGGCTGTTCACCGGCGGCTGTTCCTGCGGGGGAGCCGGCAAAAACGAGCAGGGGGTAGTTAAAACCGATGGCCTCGCGATAGCGGGCCCGCCAGTCGTTTTCGTGAGGCAAGAGTGACGTCCGGTACGCGTGGGTGCCTTTTTGGGTGAACCAATTCTCCGGATTCCACGATTGACTCTTGCGTGTCGATAGCAATACGTGTTGCAACAAAGGGTATGAAACCGGCCGGTCCGTTTCGTCCCGGAACAGGTGTACGGTCATATCGGACGCCGATAAACAACCTCGGCCCAAATAGTGATCGTCCGATGCGTCAATCCAGTTGATGGCCTCGCGGAACGGCAAAGCCCGCTCGGCGCCGTAAGGATTTTGCTGGAAGTTGCGGGAGGTGTCTTCGGGCAAGAGGGCGAAATCCAATTCATCCTCCCCAAGTTGAACCTTGCCAAAGGGGACCTCGTAGGTGATGTTGGAATCACGCAGGTTGATCGGAAATACCACCCGGAGCTCTTCTTCCTTGTGCCCGTCCCATTCCCCCACTTCGATGGCAACATCGACACGTGGCAACCGGTCATAAAGGTGAACGGTTTCCCATAGAGTGAAGTGCGCAAACTTCGCTTCCCGAATTGCCGTGGTTCGAACGGCTGTCCGGGAGAGTCTTTTGAACGGGAAAGGATGGTTGCTGGTTTTATCAAAATCCTTGGTGGTGACAGTTTCTGGATCGTCCCATGCGTATCCCGGCGCGGTGAGCTGGATGACCTCTCCTCCGCAGAATTTCTCCGTATTGAGGACTTCCCAATTCAGGCGTTTGTCGAGCAGGCTCTTGATGCCGCCCGCCCCGAAAGTCACTTTGAAAAAGCTGTTCTCAAGCACGTTGCCTTTGACCGGGCTGGCGCTTTCCGATGTGCCCGCAGGCTCCACATAGTACGTGCGATAACCGATGGACGGAACCTGTTCCGCCACAAACATCAACTGTTGGCCACCTCTGCTGCCATCGCTCGGAATGATTTCGAAGGGCACGCCTTTCCCTTCCGTGTCGCGCACGGTAAACCGTTGCCACGACGGAGGCAGGGTGAGCGGAACCTGGGCAACGTCAGATCGCGCCCATGTGAGCGGATTGAAGACGACGAGAGGAATTCTGTTCGGAGAAGATTGAAGGTGTCCGTGAGTAAGCTTGTTCCCGGCTTTCACGAGTAATCGGTCAGCCATCTCCAGAGATTTTTCATAGGACGTGACGAAAATGGCGTCGGTTTCCAATCCCAGGTTTCCACCGAAGCCATGATCCGGCCAGCAGTTGGTCATCCAGGCGTCAGTGAACTCCTTTTGCGGATAGTCTCCGAACCCCTGCATGACTCCCAGTGCCGCGTAAATTCGTTCTGCCGAAAGCAGTCGATTGTGCGCCAGCCGTCCTGCCAGCAGACCCTCACGGTGTCCGGGCTCATCGTAATAGGCCCAGTTCAGGGGCCAGTCTCCCTTGAGCGTCGTGAGGTTGAGCGCAAGAGGTGTGAATTCATCGAAAAACTTCTCCAGGCAGGTGAACTCGATCCTCGGAGGATGAATCTGGTGCGCCGGGTCGGAGGCAAAATGCCGGTTCCAGCTTTCGGTGAATCTTGCCGTCGCTGCGTTTTGCTCCTGAACGTACGGTGGTAAATTCGGTTGAGGAATGAAATAGTCAAACCAGTAGTCATAGATGAAATCCCGGGGCAGTTCGCTGGCGGCATAATAGGATTCGCGTTGCTCCGCGTATTTCAGCCACCCCTCTTGGCCCTTAGGATCGAGAGGATCAAGCAGCGGCGTGGCAGTTAACCCATAGGTGAAAACGGTCGAGCCGTCGGGGGCTGCCCATCGATAAAAACCAAAGGGCATGCGGCCCTGGATCAGATACTTGATCCCAGCCTTGCGCAGGATTTGCGGCATCTGGAGAGTGAGCGAAGGCGGGTCCGTTTTGTAATAGATCTGTGAGTCGACGCCGGGGAAATTCTCGCGAAGCCAGCGCCTGCCGTAATAGAACTGCCGCACCAGCTTCTCAGGGCCAACATGAACTTCCAGGCATTGAACGTAGCTAGCACCCCACGCAAAGCGGCCCTGACGCATCATCTGGTGCATCTCCTCGCGCCTTTCGGGGTGCCGCTCCAGGAATTCCATCAAGTAGACGGTCGATTCCATGGAATAACGAAAGTCAGGGTATTGCTCCAACAAATTAAGTGCCGGCAGAATGATCTTCTCGGAGCGGAAGTCCGCCGTTTTGGCTTGCGTATTCAGCCACCCCAGATCGTTGTGACAGGTGCAATGAATCGAGAACTTTCCGCCACTAAAATACGAGTGGTATGCGGGCACTTTTAGCGGCTGCCTTGCGCCGAATTCAGCACGGTCGAGCTCAATCTTGAATTCCAACACGGCATCTTCGTAAGGAGCCGGGATCCAGACGGGTTGATGGCTTACCGAGCGTGCCGGAATGGGCGAAAGGGCGATTTCCTTAAGCTTGGTGCGATCTTGGGTAATGGTCAATCGGGCGTCGATGATCTCTTTGCCGGGATTGACGATCTCGATGCTCGCCGCTTGTTCCGGCTTCCCGTCGCGTACGTCGTACAAGGCATGAACATCCACCGCAAAGCCTGAAATATGGGCTTGCGGGAAGACCTTGAGCTTGGCAATACCCGTCTCCAGGGCGTTCGGCTTGCTCCACACATCCTCCACAGCAATGCGGATCGAAGCTGTCTGGTGTTGTTTCTCAAATTGGATAATCTGGAAGAAAGGGAGAGGTCGCAGTTCCGCTGCGGCGGTTGATCCATCTGCCAGGGTGCAACGGATACGCCGCGGGGGCGCATAATAAGCGGCCCGTGAGTAAGTATCGAGATAGGGATCGGAGCCGGCGACATCACGCGGAAGAGGCTGGCCCAAGATCCACAGCTCGCTCACAGGGTGGGATGTTGGGAAGGCGATTTCCAGCCAGGCGCCGGACATCTGTTCGTTACTCTCCCAGCCAATGTGCACATCGGGCTCGAAGACATTTGCCGGCTGATAACCCCACGGAGGATCGATGCAGTATGACGAAGCCTTGGCCTGAGGTTTGAAACTTCTCTGCGCCCAGTTAGGGTTGGCGGGTTCTCCAGGTGGATGATCTGCAGCTTGCAGGCGGGTAGCCCACGCTAAAGGGGAGAATAGGCCGGCTCCTCCGTACGACAACCCCAGGGAACCAGCGCTCTTGAGAAAGTTTCTTCGATCCATCTTCTAGTCCTCCGAGTGAATGTGTCCGGGCTCGACCGGCAGCGGGCGCACAAGCGCTATTTAGCCATCAAACTATACTCTCCATCGGGATATTTCGTATGGGGCTTGGCCAAATTTGGTTTTCCGAACCCGGCAATTTGAACAGTCGAGAGTTGGCAGGCGGTTCCGCAAAAGCTGGGGCATTTGCAGCGTCATGGAAGGCGGGTCGGATTTGAAGTAAACGTGCGTGTCAGCGCCCGGGAACTCTTTTCGCAGCCATCGTCTGCCGAAATAAAACTGCCGCGCCAGGTTCTTCGGACCCACGTGGCATTCCAGGCATTGGACGTAGCTTGAGCCCCACCCGAATCGTCTTTCCTTCATGCGGGTGTACATCTCTTCGCGGAACTGCGGCAAGAAGCGATATTCTGGGCATCACCCTGGCGGCTTCGAGGGCCCCGTTTCAGGCTGACAGCCGGACTCGATACAAGGCGTGGTTTTTTGCTCGGAAGGCGGCCGTGCTACCGGTCGAGTTTACAGACACTTCGTGCCCGGTTTCGCCAACGACGCGAATACCTCCCGCTTTCTCTGCCATGGTCAGACTTGTCTGAAACTCACCTTCCGCCACTTGGGTATATCGCAGGTCAAAGAGCCGCCCGCGAAAATGGAGGTTTCGAAGTAAGAAAGATTTTCCTTCGCCGCTGAGGTTATCAGGGATATTCGGGCCCAGTTCAAATTGCTCACCAGCGTTCCACTCTATTTCGCGAAAGCCGAAGAGGCTGCGAATGATGTGCGCAGGCAGAGTGGCGCCCCAACCATAGCCTTCTCCACCCGCGGCTCCTTTTTGCCCCCAGTATTCGCAACTCACACCCGGCCAGCCGAGCTTTTTCTCCGGATCGAGTTCGCGGCGGTCCATGGAGCGGTAAGCGCGGTCAACAAGCTCGTAGAGGACTTTCGCCAGCGGTTGGCGCTGGCCCGCTTTCCACATGGACTCCGCGTAAGGTTGAACCAGTGACGCCCACTCCAGCCAATAATCCTGCTGCGGAGTGTATTCCAGCAGCGCCGGCGTCATGGCTCGAATCTGCTCTGGGGTGGCGGCGCCACACATGATCGGAACCATCTGTGTTATCTCTCGGTGGCCGGGTATCACGATGGGCTTTCCGGATCGGGCGTCCACATCATAGAACCAGGACTGATAGAAAAGCTGGCGGGTTTTGTCCGTGTATCGCGCCGCGAGTTCCTGCCAGCGGGCAATCTCGCCCTGATGGCCGAGAAGCTTCGCATAGGCCTCCATGGAGCGGGCCGCGTGCATCATGGCGGCCTGGAGTTCAGCGACACGGATGAAATCGATCAACTCCGCTCCCGTGGGCTGCTGAATCAGAAAGCGGCTCGAACCATCCATGCCGGATTCCCAACTGCACTTGGCGACAATCCAGCCCTCGGAGTCTGTGCGGTGCTTCAGCGTCCAATCAAGGAATGCGGTCAAATAGGGATAGAGCTTGCCCACCCAGGCCTGGTCGCCGGTGCGAAGAAAGATGGATTCAATGCCATAGAACGGATAACACCATTGGATGGAGGTTCCACACTCGCTGCCATCAGCGGACACCATATTCATCGTCCCGTCTTCTCGCATGCACGGGACATTCGCTTCCACGGCATCCTGAAATTGACCGAGTAACACGGTCTTGGCGATATCAGGGTCGGCATAACCCAGCGTCCACATATCGATGGAAGTCTCGCCCAGCACATTGCGCGGAGCCTGAATCTGCATGGCGTCCCAGGGATGCTTATAAACACCAATGGGCTTGCGCACCATCATGCGCAGCGTCTCAAAGTCATAAACCCAGGAGTTTTTCCAGTGCTCGGGAAAATCACCTTCCAGGCGGGGAGCTTGACCCCAGAACCGACCGTCTTCAGTAGCTTTCTCCGCGTGGACAGACTCTGCCCGGGACGCGGAGGCGCTCGCCTCCCGCTTGGCAAAGCGCTCATTCTCGGCACGACTGAGCAAAACCTTGCCGGTCCATTTCGCTCCCGGGGCAATGCTGGCGCGAAAACCCAACGCAGCGTTCAGGGGATCCGGAAAGTACGTTGTGGCCGCGAGCGTTGATGTCCCCTTGCCTGCCATCCAGTCCTTTAAGGCCGCATCCGTGGCCACCAGATGCGTCTCCACAGGATGATCCACCTTGAGAACGAACACCGGCCCGGCAGCAAACGACCTGAGGAGGGAGTGCTGATCATGCTCGTCGAAGGCGCCGGAGACTCCATCGCGCCCCCACCACGAGGATTCGCCCAGCTCCAATCGTTGCAGTGCAAAGGCGTGAACGTCCTGCGGAGTGTCCCCCGTGTTATGCAGGGACAGATGGCAGGTCAGAGTGTTCTCACCTACCAGGAAGAAGCTAGCGGAGATTGACAAGTTTGAGACGGCAAAATCCAGCCGCAAGAGATTCTTGGAATGGTGCGAGGCACTGATCTTGCACCCGGCGGCGCGGAAGTCATTGTCTTCAAACAAGACGATGTCGCCAATCCGAAAGCCCAGGCGCAGGATGGAGCGATAAACAGAATTCTGCTTGTAGCTGAAGTATCCGCCCGGCCCGGCGGGGAAATACCAACCCATTCCCACCGGCGGAACCGAGCGCACAACGCCGCTGGGATGGAGGTCCCAGGTGTGGTAAGGATTATCCAGGTAACCATATGGGGTGAAATTTCCAGGCGGAAATTGCCCGGCGCTCGCGGGGGAGACTTGCGGGTGCGCCATCGGCGCCGCTTGCCCGGAAGACGGTTTGGGCTCCTCTGCTTCTGCGCCGCCCCATGCCGCGGGAGCAAACACGCCCGCCATGCCGAGCTTCTTGGAAAACTCGCGTCGATTCATTGACATTTGAAAGCCCCCGCTCGTAGGGGTATGGCTTGACGTACCCTCTCGATTTTTGTCGCCTGACGAAACCAGGAGGGTACGGTAAGCCATACCCCTACGAGCATTTTCAAGATTTGGATGTTACCGCACACCAGGAAACCTCGTGCCAGAGTTTTGGATCATTGGGGAAGAGGCCCTCCCGGATAAACCGGGAGGGCCGATTGAGGTGAAGGAAACTACCGAGGGACGTTAGAACAGCAACTTCAGGCCGAGCTGGATTTCACGTGGGTTTTGGGTTCCAGTGGCCTGACCGAAAGAGCCGTCCTGCATGCCGGTGTCGATATTAATCAGGTTCGCCCGATTGAACAGGTTGAAAGCGTCGGCGCGGAATTGCAGCTTCCACCGCTCACTGGACAAGTTGAAAGTCTTGCGCAGTGAGAAATCAACGGAAGCAAGACCGGGACCGGTGAAAGTATTTCTCCCCAGGCTTCCCACCGTTCCAAGCGCCGGTGCAGTGAAGGTACTGAAGGGATTGGATCCGAATGCCCCGGTGATCCAGCTATTGAAACTGAGACCGGGAATTGTCTTACTTCCGAACGAGGGAGCATTGGGCCGGTCGATCTGGTTGGGAGACCCGGAGCTAGTTTCTCCGTCCGCCACCCAATTGCAACCGCCGACGTCCGTGACCCCTCCCGACTCAGTTGTTCCGTAATTGAAGCCAGACCCGCAACTCACGGTGAAGGGCGCCCCCGACTGGAGAATGATAATGGGGCTCACCTCCCATCCCCCCGCTACCGCGCGCAAGGCATGGCTGGAGTTCGTTAAGCTCGGCGCATGCCAGGTGGCGTAACCGGTGACACGCTGCGCATGGTCAAATCCGGAACGCCCTTTTTCCAGGGCCAGATTACTCAGAATCTGCGCGTCCCCTTCATTGTCATCGAGCGCCTTGCTGTAGTTGTAGACAGCGTCGATGCTGAATGAATTCGCCATACGCCGCCGAATGTGGAAGACGAAGGCATTGTAAGACGAATTTCCGTCACTAAACAGGGTGCCGATATTGGCAAACGATTGATTGAAACCGGTAAAAGTCCCCTGGTTTTGAATCAAATCGCCGGCGAACCGGTTGATGTTCCTTGTCCAGATCAAATGATGGGCGCCATTGCCCAGATAGTCCGCCTCCACCATCCAATTCTGGGTCAACTCGTATTGGATTCCCTGGAACCAGTTTTCCACATAGGGCTCGGAAAGATTAGGCTCGGCGGCAGTCACCCCAACGCGCTGCCCCACAATGCCGTTATGAGCATCAAGCCCGGTGGCAAATTGCGGGTTCTGGGTAAAACCATAGTTGGAGCCTGGTCCCCCTAACTGGTAGATAATTGAGGTGTCATAGAGCGGGCCGGCAGCAATACTGGCGGGACCCTTGGGCGGGTTGTAAGCCAGGGCCTCCCAGTCGCCGTTGGGGAAACGGTCATAGGTGATGCCAAATCCGGAGCGGAGCACCAGTTTCGGCCGGGGATTCCAGGAAAAACCCAGGCGCGGAGCAAAATTGAAATTCTTGCTGCCCCACGGGGCCGGCGCGAGTTGCATGCTCCCGTTGGCAATCTGCTGGTCATATCCCGAACCGCTTCCAAGAACAAAGTTGCTAAATTGATGGAAGACCTCGGAAGGGTGCCGGTAGTCCTCCCATCGTACCCCTACGTTCAACGTCATGTGGGGTGTCAACTTATAGTCGTCCTGGGCAAACGCCGCCATTTCAAATGTCCGCTCTTCGTAGCCTGCTCCCCTGGCCAGTCCGGTGAGGGCATCAACGCTGAGCGCCTCTTTATAGGGTTCGTCCTTGGCAAAATCCAGGATGTTCCCGAATTCATAAAATGGACGTGCAACGCTCTCAAAGTCGTCGTGACCACGGCGGAATTCCACACCCATCTTCAGGTTATGCTTGCCCTGGAACCTGGTCAGGATGTCTTTCCACTCGTAGTTCATCTGGAAGAAACCGAAAGGAATTCCGTTGTCGTTGATGCCAAAACCCTGCACGCCGTCATCGAGGGCAATTTGGGGGATCTGGGGAAGAACTCCGGGCACAAAGGCGCCCGTTCGCGAAAACCCAAACTTGGCCTCGTTAATCATGTTGGAAGAGAAGGTGTGATCTTCCGTGAGGCTAAGGAACGAGTCTCCTTCCGGAAAGGGGTATTCAAAAGCCGTCCGGGCTTCCGGTTGGGGGCCCTTCACATACGTTTGCATGAAACTTCCATACAAGCGATCCTTCTCGCTGATGTTGTAGTCGACCCGCCCCAGGTAGTGGTTACCCTTGCTGTAAGTGGGGAAGGAGAAGACGGCACTCCCCGTGACGTTAAGGGTGGGGGACAAACCCGGCAAAGTCGAACTGCCTCCAAAATAGCCGGCCGCGTAATTTGCCGCGGTCGTGAAGTTGAACTGCGGGTAAATCGAGGGCGGGTACTTTGAAAAGAGTTGGGCCGCAATGCTGTTGGGGAAGGTGGACTCCACGTATTGGGCGAACGCCTGCGTCTCCACGGTCTCCACTGCCACCGGTGAACCCGTGGTGGAAGAAGTGCCGCCCACTTGCCGCAGGCCGGAATAGGATACGAAGAAGAACGCCTTGTCGCGCTTGATGGGGCCGCCCAGGGTGGCGCCAAAGTTGTTCTGGTCAAAGCGGGGCTTGTAGGCGTTGCCACCCGTTGGACTGCCCGCGCGGTTGGAAAAGAAGCTGTTGGCATCCATCCTTGCGCTCATGCCGTAGTAGAATGCCTCACCATGTAACTGATTGCTGCCGCTCTTGGTAGACATGTCGAGTTGGAACCCGCCGCTGCGGCCGGTTTCGGCGGAGAAGTTGTTGCTGGTGACATGGATCTCGGCGATTTCATCCAGGTCCGGCGAGATATTCATCGTCCCGCCGCCGGGAGTTTCTGTGACCGTGGTGCCGTCAACCTTGTAGTTATTGGAACCCACGGGAAGGCCGTTGGCGTTAACGGACGTGGTGTTGGCCACGGAAAAGATGGTGCTGTTGCCGGGTGAGACGCCCGTGACGCCGGGCGCCAGAGCGACCACCGAGAGCGGATTCTCACCCTCCAGGGGCAGGCTATCCATCGCGGTGAAACTGATGTCCTTGGAGAGGCGCGCCTGCTCGGTGTTGAGCAACGGCGCGGCCCCCGTGACCGTGACCGTCTGCTTGACGCTCCCCACCGTGAGAGTCAAGTTAACGCCCTTGAGCTCTTCCGTGTGTAAATCCTGCGGTTCGGTTTGGGCGGTGGCAAAACCCTCCCTTTCCGCGGTGAGGAGGTAGGTCCCTTGCGGGAGATTCGTAATGTGATAAAGCCCCGCGGCATTGGAAGTGGCCGAGTAATCCACGCCGGTGGCGACGTTTCGGGCCACAACCTTGACCCCCGGGATCACCGCGCCGGTCGAGTCAGAAACCACTCCCTGAAAACCGGCGTTATACTGCGCCAGAGCGGGAGCAATTCCCGCGAGTGCCCACAGCGTAATCAGCAGCAAACAACGAACGAGCGTCTTATACATGATATCCTCCCTCAAAATCTCAATGGACCTGCCAAACCCGACATCCGCAAGCTCCGAGTGTCCTCGGAAGCAAGAACAGTTATGCACCTAGAGGATAGGAAAACCTTTTAATGCCATGTAACGCCTTATCAACACTTGAAAATCTCTGAGGCGAATGGCCGCCCCGAAGACAATTTTTCCGGCCCGGCGATTTCATTTCACCGCGATGGCCGGCGCTGCCTCTGTTGCCTTGGCAAGCACGGGAGCGCGCGAACTCGTGGCGGCTGCTTGTTGTGCCAATAGAGCCTGTCCTACCGACTCGACTTGCCGGATCTCTTCAATATGTTGCTGTTCAACCTGGGTAATTTCCGCTTCGCCTTCTTGCTTACGTCCTTCCTTTTTATAAATCCGTCCCAGCAGATAGCGGGCCTGGCTAAAGTCCTTGTCCGCCCGGAGAGCGGCAAGGGCCTCACGCTCGGCCGCAGGATAATCGCTGGTTTCAAATTCCACCCGGGCCAAGTCGTAATATGAATGAGGGAAATCGGAATTCAGGCGAGTCGATTCCAACAACTCTGACTTAATGCGCTGCACTACGGCGGCCGATCCCGGCTGGCCAATGTCTTGCCGGTGCTGGCGAAACAACAAGCCGGCGTACAAGTAGTGGGTCAGATAGTTGTCGGGGCATTCCTTGAGCGCCTTCTCGGCAATTTGCAGCGGCCGGTCGTAATCGGGATCAAGCAGGGTGTAATTGATAATCAGCGTCGTGTAACCGGCAGGATTGTGCGGTTGAGCAGCAATGACGTCCTGGAGCACCGGCAGCGCTTCCCGCTCATGCCCTCCCAGCACCAGAATTGTTCCCAATTGGAGCTTCAGGCTGCCAGGATCCGGCACAAAACGGAGACCCTCGCGAAGGGTTTGCGCCCCTTCGTCGAAATGCCGGAACTCCGCATACAGCCAGGAGAGTTGGAGATAAGCCTCAGGCCGTTTAGGGTCGGCCAAAATAGCCTGGCGATACGCTTCCCCAGCCTCGTTGGCGTGGTTAGTCTGCTGGTAAATCCACCCCAGGAAATCGTAAAAGCCGGCTTTGTCCCTGGCATTTGAAAGGCCCGCCTTCAAAGTGGCAATGGCCTGGTCCGGCTGCTGCGCCTTCATATACTCCTGGGCGAGCGCCCACGTGACCTCTTCATCAGAATCGTCGCGCGCCAGAATAAACTGGAATTGCGCGATGGCATCCGTTGCCTCACCCATTGCCGCCAGCCCCAGCCCCACTGACTTTTGACTGCTGGGCTCCAGTGCTGGATTGCCCACCAATCGGCGGTAATACGAAAGCGCGGCTTCAGTGGCTCCGGTTTCGGCTTCGACCCGAGCCAAATCCAGACGCACCGCGGCATTTCCGGGTTCGAGGACAAGAGCCTTCTGCAAAGGCGCCAGCGCGTCCTGGGTCCGCTTGCTCGCTGCGAGCGACAAGCCCAGGAAGCGCCACGCCACCGCATCCTGGGGCACTCCTTGCGTCACCAAAGCAAGCTGGCGCGCCGCCTTGGGGAAATGTCCTTGCTGGTATTCCATGATGCCCAGGTTCTTGCGGGCAGCCAATAATCGCGGGTCCAGCGTAATCGCGCGCAGGTATTCCTGGCGGGCTTTGGAAGGCTGATTCAGCGTTAGCCAGGTGTTTCCCAACGCGTTGGCGACGCGAGCATCCTGGGGGTGGAGACGGGCTGCTTGTTGGAAGAGCTGAAGCGCTTCAGTCACTCTGCCTTGCTCAAAGGCCTGGACTCCTAACGGGTAGGGATCACTGTTCAAACCAAAGGTCCCACGGGGATTGGAGAGGATGAAGCTCAGAGCAAGCAAACACAGTGCCAGCGTGATATCCCGGGACGTCGTATCCCGCATAAAGACCCCTGCTGACCACCTCTGCGAACCTGCTTCAAGATGCCGTGGGCCTTCCATTAAATGTGACCCCATTATTGAGGTTCTTTGGGCAGAGTGAATCTAAGCGATTCACAAAGCCGAACACTATCCCTTTCCCTCCTGTCTGTCAAGACCTAATATTTTTAGAGAGGGAGGGGCCTCAGATGCCTGTTAGTAGAGGGAAATATCGGAATTATGCCTAAAGGCCCGCTGGTCAAGAGATTCAGCACCCGGCACATTAAGTCAGTTAAGCGCTTATAAAAATAGACTGGTGAGGGTTGCAAATCTCACGCCTCTTCATAGCACCTTGAGAATAATTAATAACCAAGGGAGAATGGTCTTAGCGGGAATCCAGCTTTCCCGGATTCCTCAACACGGATCCGATAGGGAGGGGCTTTACAGGCTGCGGAAAAACCCCTCAAACTGTCATCCTGAGGAGGCAAAGCCGACGAAGGCCCCCGGTATTTTCTTGAAAAATCAAATACAAGGGTCCTTCGCTGCGCTCAGGATGACAGCATTTAAGCGTTTCCCCGCAGCCTGTTTAGGCCGCCCTTCCAGCAGCCCCTGAAAGGCATGCCCGCGTGGTGAGAAATGCAGGTAAGGAACGGGCCGTCGGCAATGAAATGTGGAGAACCGGCGCCCGAGCAAGAACGCATTCTCAAAACTGAAGGATCGACCGCGAATCGGCCAGTTCACGGCGTTAAGGGAAACGGCCAGCAGCCCTGCAGCACTATGAAACGGCGAGGGAAGCTATTGCCCCTAGGAGGAGAGCAATCCCCGCGGCCAACTGCACGTATGTCCCCGAGGAGCAATGTTCCCACTCCCTGGTCAGCAAACCGATTCCGTTTCCGCCAAGGATGAATACCGTCATATAAACCGCCCAGGAGACGTTCTTAGGGGGATGTCCGCTGGCAGTGGAACCCAGGCCATAGAGCAAGAGCACACCGAAGCCTAGTGCTCCCATCACGCTCACGAGAGACCAATTCCGCAGCGGATTCGATTGATAGAAACAGTGGAAGCTGCCGGACCGCTCGACACACCAAAACCCAAAAGCCAACGCCACGATAGCGGAACCCACACCCAGTGGGGCCCAAACGATCAGCGGGGCCATGGCCGGCGAAATCCCGCCTTGGACAAGATGATTGACGAGGTCTTCATTAATCACCAATGCCAGGCCCATGGCCGCGGAAAAAAAACCTGCCAGCACGGCGATCAGCAAGGAGGTTCTGTAGGAG
Organism: Acidobacteriota bacterium; assembly: GCA_003165615.1. The sequence continues at coordinate 16,480 of PLWR01000233.1, forward strand.
AGGGACGGGACCGGGATGGCCAAAGGTTCAGTGCTACCCACTTGGACCGGGGCCTCCCTCTCCCGCCGCGCCGCCGCCCTGGCAATGGCGGTGATTCCTGCCACACACAGCCCCAACCCCAGACTGAAGCTCGCGAGGTGCGCCGGCCGGCCACGCAGACAGATCCACATGGGGAGCAGCGCCCCAAAAACCGTGGTCACGCTGAAGATCACCGAATAGGTGAATGACAGCCCCAAGAGGACTACGCATAGACCGTACCCGATTCCGCCCAAGCCCCAGGCCATTCCCAGCAGGACCATCAACGCCAAGCGTCCCGCCGAAACTTCAACCAGATAGCCCCGAAAAAGGGGCCACAAAAGGCCGAGTGTCAGCAGAGGAAAGGCAAGATTGCTGGTGAGCGCCTGGCCGATCCATACATGTTCCCAGCGCCATCCGCGGAAGTGTTTCATCGGCCATGCAAACGATGCGCCCATGACGCCCGCCAGCGCCAGCAGGACCAGATTGAACGCCGTTGTGTGCATGTTCAGTTGATCCAGATTTCCTTCCAAGGATCACGCGGGCCCTCGAGCCCCGGTGAAACTTACCGACGGTTGCAAAGTACCGTGACGTCGATTATTCGTAGCGCCGCCACCTTGGGGGCATTTTCCGGTGCCGACAAGATGCCGGCGCTACTTTAGAACTGTCACTATATTGGGCAAACCTCAACAGGTTAACACGTGTGCATCTGAAACCCACGCTTGTCCAAATTGCGCTCCGGTCACAGAGCAGGGACCTGCGGCATCACCGCTTGCTGCCGTGAAAATAGCCGTGCCGAAATCGGCGATGGAATTGGCATTGGCGGTAATGGGGTGTTGGAAATCTGTCAGGAATACGCGGGATGACATCTGCCCATAAAGATCCGCCATGGCGCGCCCCTATGACGATTTTTTCACAGCTTCGAAAGCCGGGGGCTGTTTACGGGCGGGCGTCCTGAACCTGGATAAGAGCCCGCTGGAGCCTCAGCTTGTTCTCCCAAGAGGCGCTGGCCCAGACCCCGGCGACGTTCGCCAGCATCCATTCGGCAAAGTCTAGCAGTAGCTCGATTTCAGCCAGTTCAAGCAGGGCTTCACCCTCAACCAACCCGGCTGCTTCGAGTCGGGTTCCAACCTGTTGCATTTGGTTGTCGTAGATTTCCTTGGTGATCCTTTCCGCAATCCACGCCTTTACGATCTGCGCCTGCCACGCTTGAAGTTCTGCAACCTGCTTGCGTGCCTGGGCGAGCAAGTTGTCTCTCTGCGCCTTCCTCCCTGTCCAGACGGCACGCACTGCTTCTCGCAGCAGGCTGCTGAACTTCCCGTCCACCCGCAGCGTTTCCAGAAGCTCTAAGAACCTGACATCCAGATCGAGCCGCCTGAACTTTGCCGCTCGGCAACCTGGAACACGACAGAAATAATAGCCGTACTTGCCCCCGTGGCGTCCCGTAGAGAAACTACCGGCCAAGCCCTGCCCACAGCTAGAACAGCGCACGAAGACCTTTAGCGGAAAGTACTCCCCGACTTCGGATTGTGGCTGAGCCTGCGGCTCACCAAGACGTGCCTTGACCCGTTGGTGAAGTTGCAGGTCGATGATGGGCTCGAACTTTCCTTGAACCTCCAGCCCCCACTTCTCAATCCAGATGACCCCCGCATAGGCTGGATTCCTAAGTACGTTATCAAACGACTGCGCGCTCAACTCGCTGTTCCCTTGGACGGTGCGCAGGCCGAGATCCGTGACCTTCTTTAGGATCTCCGCGTTCGAGAGGGTGCCGGAAGCGAACAACTCGAATGCCGTGCGTATAAGATCCGCTCTCTTCGGGTCTTTGGCCAAACCGCCGGGGACCGATGCGTTGATGTATCCGATGGGAGCGCGGTGGACGAATTTCCCCGCGTTCACGGCTGCCGTCATTCCTTCCTTCGTGCGCGCGGCGCGCAGTTCATTGTCCAGTTGCGCGTAAGCGCTCATGATCGTCTCGGTAAAACGACCCGTCGGAGTAGGGCCGATTGGTTCGGTTACTGAACGGAGGTTGATTCCGAGCTTCTTGAGTATCAGGCCCACTGTCAGATGATCCGATGTTTGACGGGAGAACCTGGACACGTTGTAGACCACAACCGCAGCCAACTCGTTGCGATGCTTCACGCAGTACTCCTGCATCGCTTGAAACTGAGCGCGCGCCACCGACTTGGCGCTCTCGGCCTCCGAAAAGACTTCCAAAACGGTGAAGCCTTCCCGGTCACAGTATTCCCGACAAGCCTTCTCCTGCGTGGCCAGACTGAAGTTGTCGGCCTGGTCCTTCGTGCTCACACGGCAATAGATGACTGCGCCCGTTTTGCTCATTCGCAATCGCCATCCATCTCGGGTTCGAGGTCGTCGAAGTCCTCATCTGTGAGTTCGATTCCGATCAACTTCAGCATCCCATCGTGGCCTAGCGATTTGATATCAGCAGCGTCGAAGTCCTCGACTTCCGCCTTGAAATCGGTATAGGCTTGCACGATCACCTCAGCCAACGCCAGCGCGGATTGCCTCACGATTGCCAGCCGGTCGTCGGTCAAGTCGTGGGCCTCGCCTCCGAGCGCCTCACGGCACGCATGCAAAGGAAGCGGATCTTCAGGCACGCTGAACTCGATTCTGATGGGCGACGTTGAGAGCTTCCATTAGCCGATGGTCCCACACTGCGCCGTTCTCTGCCTCGGACGTCCGAATTTGACGCTCGAACCAAGACTGGTCCGACACGGGGGCACTGTGTTTATTGACTGGAAGCCCCCACGCCTGACCAAGATGGTGGTGGTGCAATGGCCGAAAAGCGGAACCCATGGGCCACCGATTATGGCGCAAGGGGCTTCGTTGGCGATGTTCATCGAAGTTTCGGAGTGGTTATCTTTGCGCACCAACCCTGCTTTACGATGACGATTATTCATCAGTTCAAAAACCTTTGCACACTGTGCAGACAAGCTCCGCCCCAGCTACTCCCGCCCGAAGTCGCGGCCTTAGTGCCTATGGACTCTTGCACCCGCGCCATTTTCACGACGGTGCAAAATGATGCCCTGGGTTCGTTTAGCCATGTTCTTCCCCCCGGCCTTGCACCGCGATAGCGTGGCGGGGCTGCTAACGTCGAGGAACGGCATTCCACGGCCCCTTGAGAACCAGTACCAGCGTGAATTGGACACGAAAAACTCGTCCGGGTCCCCGGCGGCGGACATTTTTTCGACATCACGCCCTACCATCGTTTTTTTCCAGCGACCGCGCACCTAGTCGCACCCTGCGCGGCTTGCGGTTCCCACGCAGGCTGTATCAAAAACCCCGCCATGTGGCAAGCGTACCCGCGTTGCAAACAGAACCCGTTGGAGGCGTATAAAATGTGTACCAAAAAGATTCCTTTATGTTACACTCGTTGGCATGAAGATCGCATTGTACGGACGAGTAAGCACGCGAGATAAGAAGCAAGACGCCGAAAACCAGTTGCGAGAGCTTCGAGCGTTCGTTGAACGCAAGACCAGCGAAGGGTGGACGCTTGCGCACGAGTACGTGGACAAGGCCAGCGGCAAGACGGCAGATCGCTCTGCTTTCCGCCGCATGTTCGTGGACGCCTCCCGCAAGGAGTTCGACATGGTGCTGTTCTGGAGCCTGGACCGCTTCTCCCGTGAAGGCGTCTACGAAACCTTGGAACACCTCCAGAGGCTCAACTCCTACGGTGTGGACTGGTTCAGCTACAAGGAAGAATATTTGCGGTCTGTAGGGGTCTTCAAGGAAGCCGTCTTGGCCATTCTGGCGGCTATCGCCAAGCAGGAGCGCATCCGGCTCTCTGAGCGCGTACTGGCGGGCCTGGGTCGTGCGAAGGCACAAGGCAAGGTGCTGGGGCGGCCAAAGGCTGCGGTACGGCCTGAGCGCGTCCTGCGGCTTAAGGCGCGCGGTCTTAGCATCAGAGGAATCGCAGCCGAAACAGGCGTCTCCGCCATGACCGTTCAACGTCTCTTGAAAGCAAATGACTAGCGTGAATCCCCTCTGACCCTAACGATCTGGTATCCGGGCATAGACTTCCCCTGTCTCCTGGTTGTAAATCCAAACAGCCTCAAGGTCTACATGGACGTATGTGTAGGTGATGTTCCTGGAAACCGGATTGTCCAGAGTGGCTTCTCTATTGGACCAACCGCTTGTCACGTAGGGCGGGGCTAGTTTGCAGACCGCAAGCAGATGAATTTGCGACTTCACATCTCGCGCTATCGCTGGTGACGCTGATACCTCACCACGAATTTGTTTGAAGCCGAGCAACTTCCACACTGGAATGTCGATGAAGGGGAATGCGGCACTGTTGACTATGATGAGCTTGTACTCTCTGCTGCTGTATTCGGTGACCTCCCGCACAGCTCCAAATCCATTCGACCCTATGTATGCACCACTATCGGGTCGGCCCGTCCAAATTGGCAGTGAGAGCACGCCTCCAGGCTTGTCCCGCTCTGAAAAGTATATCGGTGGCTCTGCCTCGGCGCTGATGTCGAACCGCGCGGCGTCAGCATCGTAGTCTATCTTGATCCCGGAGCTGAATTCGCTGTAATTCTGCCCGATTAAAAAGGCGTAAGTGCTGTTGTGTGTGAGAGTTCCGAGAATCGGGCGTCCTTCAGCCAATCGGAGGCGTTCCGCCCATTGCTCCGTACTCTCGAATTCCCCCTTCTTCTTGGCTGAGTCTGCACTTTTCAGCTCTGATGAGAGTGCTTGGATGTCGTGGCCCCTAAAGCCCGCCGGAAGGCGGGCCAGGGTTGGATCAAACCCTGTGTTCGAGTATGCATCTTGCACTTGCAGTTGGGTTTCCTTGGGAACAGGGCGCGTGGCCTTCTTTGTGCTTTGGGCCGCTATTGTCAAGCATGTCAAGGCGGTTGCGCATATCAGGAGCGTTGACCTCATTGTCCCAATATACGTCTTTCAGATCCTATAGACCGTAATAATGCGACTCCCCCCGGCGAGGATTCTTCACTCCCGTGCGGCAGAGATACGGTTCGATACAACGCTGGGATGTAAAACACCACGCCGTTTCAGGGCTTTAGCCGGGATTACGGGGTGGCCTGGACCCATTCTCGCAAGGATTCGATCCGCTTCAGCCACTCCACAAGCGGGTTCCAACTCTCACTGATTAGGGACGCCAACGCGCCACCGATGATTGCGCCCCGTCCCGGGGCAACCGCCTCTTTGCCGCGGCTGAACAGAGGATCATCGCAGCCAAATTGGACGAGATTAAGCGCTACCTCTCGTGGGTTGCGGTTTCCATTGTGGTCCCAAAGCGGCCGGCGCGCTCCAGAATTCGTGGCGGAGGCGGGGGCAAACGCTTTCGTTGCCGGATGCCACCATCGCCGCCGTGGCAATCGAGCACGGCCTGGTTCTGGTCACCGCGAACGCCAAACACTATCCAATGCCGGAGCTGGCGCTGTGTCCGCTGCCTGGATAATCCGGCGCAAATGCCCCGCCGGTCAACACCTTCCGGGCATACTAACCTTTGACAGTCTGGACCCGCTTCGCCGCCGCGGGCAAGATTAGAGAATGGGTTCGCTTCGCGGCTTGTACTCTCTTACCGTTTGCGTGTTGGCGGCCGCATCTCTTCATGCGGCCGACGCCGATCTCCCGGTCTACTTTCCGCCTGCGACGCGAGTGCTGATGGGACTCCACGTGCCGGGCCTGCTCGACGCGCTCGCGCGGCAGGGCTTCGGCAAGGAGGCGCAGGAAGCGGTTTCGAAGGCCTTGGCGCAGACGGCCATTCCCGGCTTGGACCCGTTCCATGACGTGGATGAGATTCTGCTCGGGTCCGCCGGGGAGGGCCAGAACCCGCCGTCGCTCGTCGTCATTAAGGGGCGGTTTAAGGCCGAGGCATTTTCGTCCGCGGGCGCGCGCGATCGCAATGCGCTCATGATGGGAAGTCCGGGGTCTCAGCAGATGATGGCTTTCGTCAATGCCAACACGGTGCTGGCCGGCGACCCGGCTCTGGTGCGGGCCGCTCTCGCCCGGGACGCGGAGGGGGCGTCCATCGAACCGGCTCTGGCGGCGCGCGCGGCCGCACTCCGCGCCCGCTATGACCTTTGGGCTACCGGCGCCGTGCCCCCGGGAGCCAAACTGCCTGCCGGCGCCGGCCAGTTGGAATCCATCGACAGCTTCGATATTGGAGTGGCGCTGGCGCACGGCTTGGAGTGCAGCGCCGACCTGCATGTGCGATCGCCGCAGGAGATGGAGAAGCTGAAATCTTCGCTGCAGTTCCTGGAAGCCGCTCTCAAGATGCAGACGGCGGGCACAGGAGAAGGTCGCTTCAACCTGCGCACCGAAAACGGCTCCATCCAAGTATCGCTGTCTATTCCGCAGGAGGCGTTGAAGAAGGCGATCGCGGCGCAACGCGCAACGCTGGCTTCGTCCGCGGCCGGGCTGCTGGCAGCCGCCGCACCCCCGCAACCGGCGCCGCCGCCCAAGACCGAAGTCGTCAGCGACGCCGCTGGGGACGCGGTCATCGTGACGCTTCCCCGTAGGCGGTGACTCCGGCGCGCCAAACCAGGCGCCACAGGCATCAACGGCCGGGCTCCGCCGCCTTCACCTCAACCCGGGTCGGGTCCGTCGCCACCACCACCAGTTTCGGCGGCGGAACCGGCGTAAAGCGCACCTGCCGCGCCATCAGCGCCGCCATCGCCGCGAAACACGCCACGGCCGCAAGTCCCACGGCGTGCTCCCAAATCCACCTTGCCACGCGCCGCCGGGCTGTCGGTTGACCGGCCATTACGTCGCGTAGTATCCGTCGCGGGTCTGCACCACCATGCCCTTCTCCCTGGTGGTCAGGTGGATCTTGTGGTAGGTGGTCTTCTCCGTCTCGCGGTCCGGCGTGTAGCCCAGGCTGTACATGCTGCGCAGTTCCTCTTCTATCGACGCGAAGACCTGCTCCAGGGTGCGCTTCTTCGATACGGCCAGCAGCCGCCCGCCGGTCTGGTGCGAAATGTCGTCCAGCGCGGCTTCGCCATTTGGGCCGAACCCGCCATACCGTCCGAACCCGCCGCCGTAGCCGTCCGGATCCTCAAACAGCACCGAGTAGACCAGCGTATCGGCGCGCTGTGCCGCCGCCACGCCGGATTCCAGCGTGAGCATGCTAGCGGTATCCACGCCGTCGGTCAGAATCACCAGGGCTTTGCGGCCGCCCTGCCTTCGCATGACCACGTCGGAGGCGAGGAACACCGCGTCGTAGAGCGCCGTACCCCGTCCTCCTCCCATGCGGCCGCCCGTGGCGTAAGGACCGCCGCGCCCGCCGAACGCGTACTCGTTCTGATCGTCCGCCAGCGCGCGCAGCGACCGTTCCAGGTCGTCCCGCGAAGACGTCAGCTCCTGCAGCAGTTCCACCCACCCCTGGAAATGGATCACGAAGGCGCGGTCCAGATCCTCCCGCAGCACCTGGTCGAAAAACTGGAAGCTGGCCGAGCGCTCTTCCGGAATCAGGCGCCGCTGGCTGCCGCTAACGTCCACCAGCAGCCCGAGCGTCAGGGGCAGGTCGCTTTCCTGCGAGAAGTACTTGATATTCTGGGGCCGCCGGTCTTCCTGGAGCAGAAAATCGTCCTTGGTCAGGTCGCGAACAATCACACCCTGCTTGTCGCGGACCGTGGCGAACAGGTTAACCACCTTGACGCCGGCGGAAAAGGTCGAGCTCTGCCCGCCAAGGCGGCGCAGGGCCGGCAAGAGCGGAAGCGCGGCCAGCACCCGGCGCCTAGACACACCCCTATTGCGGCCCATCGTGGTAAGAGAGATGTTTCTCAAGCGGCATAAGTTACAACGTAGTGGCGCAGCCACTCGCGGCTGCTGTGTCCCGGCTCTTCGGAACGCTCGCCGCGCCGCTGCTACGAAATTTGCGCCATGGGCTCAGTAGCCCGCTCCGCCCCGCGCAGCCAGGCCTGCAATCGCTCCAGATACAAGTAGATCACCGGCGTGATATACAGCGTCAGGAACTGGCTCAGCACCAACCCGCCCACTACCGCCAGTCCCAGCGGCTGCCGCGCATCCGCGCCTTCGCCATATCCCAGCGCAATCGGCAGCGTCCCGAATAGCGCCGCCACCGTGGTCA
>PLWR01000407.1 GCA_003165615.1 Acidobacteriota bacterium
TTTGCCGTGGGCGGCAATCATGGCATCCAAAAGAAGACCGGCGCGCTCGTCAAGCAGTAACCACTTACGTTCTGATGCGCCGCAGGAAGCCCGTAGCGCCGAGCTCGGGCTTCCTGCGCTCTCCTAACTCTTTCGCCAGAACCGCACCAGGTATCCATCTCAGGCCCAGGGCACAGTGTCCGGATGCCTTCAAAACTGACTTCCTGATACACACGCCCAGCCATTTCGATCCGTAGGGGGAAACCATGAAAAAATTCGCTCGCGTCCACATCCTGCCAACGCTTTTGGTTTTGGCAACTACGATGGGCTTTTGCCTGCACGCTGCTGCCGCGTCCGAGGCGCTCTGGCAGATTGGCAAATTTGATCAGTCGTCTTTGGAATTCGACCAGCGCATGGTGCCGACACCCAAGCCTGACCCCGCGCACCNNCCCTAGTTTATGTGATTGGCAAGAGCCACGCAGCCGACTGGCCTCGTTTTCAGCCGGGATCGGCGAACGGGTTGGCGGGTTACCGGCCTCATCCTTACACCATCCAGTTCGATCTTCCGTCCATTCCGCGAGGCTTGTACACACTGAAGGTGGCGCTGATTTTAGAAAGGCCGCGCGTGCCTCGCCTCGAGGTGGCAATCAACGGTCATCGGGCGCTGTATTTCCAGCATCCCGTGCTCGACTATACGGCGGGCGATTTCGCCGGCATCTTCCTGCCCTACTACTCCTCGGACACCATCATCGCCGAACTGCCCACAAATTTCTTACGACAGGGAACCGACGAGTTGGTGTTGACGGCGAATGACGAATCCACCGAGCGCGACGACTCCACCGATTCCGGGCTTTTCTACGACGCGATTGCACTCAACCATGATGCCGATGCGAAATTCTCATATCCAAATCTCTCGATTGAAGCTCAGCCCACAATCTTCTACACGCAAAAAGAAAATGGCTTGGCGGAGTTGGTGGATGTCTACGTTCGCCCGATCTCCCCTTCCCCGGGGGGACAGGTCGTCCTGATGCTGGGCAAGGAGAAATACACTGCCAAGCTCGATGCCGGTTGGGACTTCGGCGAGCAAATGGTGGAGTTCTCCATTCCGGAATTCCCCGCCGGCTCAAAGGGTGAAGTGACCGTCAGCCTGGGAGGCCGCGCGCGGCGCTTCCCCGTGACGCTCGATCCCGCCAAGAAGTGGAATTTCTTTATCGTCACGCACATTCATCTCGACATAGGTTTCACCGATTACCAGGCCAAGGTGGCGGAGACGCAAAGCCGCACCTTGGACGAAGCGATGCAGATGATCAAGGACCACCCGGACTTTCGTTACAGTGTGGACGGTTATTGGGCCGTGCGGCAGTTTCTGGCGGAGCGCTCGGAGGAACAAAAACAGCTTCTCTTCCAGGCGGTGAAGGAGAAGAAAATCTTTGTGCCCACGGTGGAAGCGAGCCTGCTCACGGGCTTCCCTGCCCTCGAAACGCTAATCCGTTCGCTTTATCCCGCGTTTGAGTTTAACCAGAAGCATGGCGGAGATTCAAACTATGTCAGCATCACCGACGTCCCCGCATACTCCTGGTCCTATGCGTCGATCATGGCGGCCGCGGGCCTGAAATATTTCGCCGCCGGCAGCGACAACTATCGCGCCCCCATTCTGATGCAAGGCCGCCTGCATGAAAAATCTCCGTTCTGGTGGGAAGGCCCCGATGGTGGCCGGATTCTGATGTGGTACTCACGTCACTATCATCAAATGAAGGTGGTGTTTGGGTTGCCAGCCTCGATTGCGGCCGGACGCGATTCCCTGCCACTCTATCTTATGAATTATTCCCGGCCCGACTACAAATCGGACGCGGCCATCATCTATGGCACGCAAGTCGAAAACACCGACCTCGTGCCACAACAAGCTGTTTTTGTGGGCGAGTGGAACAAGACTTACGCCTATCCCCGTTTGAAATACTCGGGCTTTGCGGAGGCCATCGGTTACATCGCCGGGCAATTCGGCGACTCGATTCCCGTAGTGCGGGGCGATGGCGGGCCCTACTGGGAGGACGGCATCGCCACCACGGCCCGTTCAGCGGCAGTTGAGCGCGAGACCGAGCAGCGGGTGTTGGCCGCGGAAAAATTTTCGACGCTCAGCAGTCTGGTGAATCCGCGCCTGCATCCCGACGCCGAGGCCATCAAACAAATCTGGAATGACATGGTTCTTTATGACGAGCACACGTGGGGAGATTACCGCAGCGTGACGAACCCCCAGTCCCATGAGGCCTTGCAACAGTTGGCCCTCAAGGAGGACTTCGCCAGCAAAGCCCAGAAGGGCGTCAACGACCTGCTCTGGCGCAGCCTGGCAGCCTTGGCCGACGACATCTCTGATCCCCACGACACCCTGCTGGTGTTCAATCCGCTCAGTTGGCAGCGTTCGAGTCTAATGGAATTTGACTTGGACAAAGGGCTCGAACTTGTGGACGTGGCGACGCACCAAGCGGTTCCCTACGAAATCCTCTCCACCGGGCCGGACTATCACCACATCCGATTCCTTGCGCAGGATCTGCCGTCGGTGGGTTACAAAGCCTACGCAATAAAGCCCGCCCCACAACCGCCGCCAACTCCGCCGGTGACCACGGAATCGACGATTGAAAATCAGTACTACCGCGTGGATCTTGACGCCGCAAGCGGAGCGATAAAAAGCATTTTCGATAAGGAACTGAACAAGGAACTGGTGAACACCTCCAGCCCCTATCGCTTCAACCAATATCTCTACGTTACGGGAGCAGACAAGGTTCCGAACCGCGCGGTGAGATATAGTTCCGCCATGCCCATTCCGGAGTTCACCATCCACGGCGCGGGCAGCGGGCGACTGGTTTCCGTAACCCATCAGCCTTTTGGCGTGGTGGCGCGATTGGAAAGCCATGGTATGAACACGCCCACCATCGAGACCGAGGTGGTCCTGTTCAACGGCCAGAAGAAAATTGAATTCATCAACCGCGTGCACAAGACGGAGGTATTCACCAGGGAAGCGGTCTACTTCGCCTTCCCTTTCGCCATGGAGCACCCGCAATTCCGCTATGAAACTCAAAATGGCTTTGTGGATCCCAGCCGCGACCAACTGCCGGGTGCGGGAAAGGAATGGTTCTCCGTGCAGCACTGGGTGGCGGCGGATGAAGGCAGAGTGTCGGTGGCGCTGGTCCCGGTGGATGCATCGCTCGTTTGCCTGGGGGATATTTTTCGCGCCACTTGGCCGACACAGTTCGGCCAACGGCCGGGAACGATTTTCTCCTACGCGATGATGAATTACTGGGACACCAACTATGCCGCGGGACAGGGTGGCGATTTCACCTTCCGCTACGTGCTGACCAGCAGCGACCACTTGCAACCCGCCGCCCTGAGCCGCTTCGGGTGGGATGAGATGACGCCCACGGAAGTCGATCGAATTACGGAGCAGGATAAAGCCATCGATTCGCCGCGTCCTCTGCCCGCGGCCCAGGGAAGCTTCGTCCAGGTGGACCAACCCAACGTGGTACTGGTGACTTGGAAAATGGCCGAGGACGGCGACGGAACCGTTCTGCGCTTTCTGGAGGTGGGTGGGCAGACGAATACCGTGGAAGTACAAACTCCCCGCCTGGATGTGAAGTCGGCGTGGAGCAGTGACGCTCTGGAAAGAAAACAAGCAGCCCTCGAAACCACTGCGCACGGCTTCCGCTTTAACGTCAAGCCGTTTCAGATCGTCACTGTGCGGTTGGAGGGAGCAGGAAACGTGCGTTAGTGCAGTGAAGAGTGACGTGTGACATGTGACGAGCAGACAAATCCCGTCCGGTCGTACGTGCTTGTCACTTGTCACTCGTCACTTGTCACATGTCACTGTTCTTTGCCACTGCTTTGTTGAACTCTGCCGCCAGCCAGTGTAGGATTGAACCGTTGCCGGGCGCACCGGTGGCAAAGACGATTTGATTCGAACGGCAGCGCCCCCGTGACTCTGCTATGTGGTGGGAGAAAAAAACTCGGCCGGTGGCGGAACCTCCCCGCATCCGTCCCATGGAGGCCCCGCCGGCGTCTCCGGAAGTGGAAACTCTTATGACTGAACCGACACCGAAATCCGCAATTCCATCCGCGCCCGCAAGCCAGCGCACCTATTTGGGGCGCACGGTGGTGGCGCAAGGGCAAATATCCTCCGGCGAAGATCTGCTGATCGAAGGGCAATTCGAGGGAACCATCAGCCTCAACGACCATTGCCTCACGGTGGGTGCGGAAGGCCACGTCAAGGCGGAAATCCGCGCTCGGCAAGTGGTGATTCAGGGGTCGGTAACCGGCAACGTGGCGGCTCGCGAAAAGATTGAGATTCGGCGCACCGGACATGTGGTGGGCGATCTGGTGGCCGCCACCGTGGCGATTGAAGAGGGCGCTTACTTCAAGGGGAGTATTGATATCGCGCGCGATGAAGGGTCAGGAGCGTCGAGCGCTGTTGCCACCCCCAGCGCCCTTAGGACCAATGCCTGACCTGAATTGCTAACTGCGGGTCGGAAGAGTGGCGTGGAAGCGGGAACCAATCACCAGGGGCTTAAGAGCTTACGGAAAACGCTCCAAGGCTGTCATCCTGAGCGCAGCGAAGGACCCCTGTATTNNTGTATTTGAATTTTCAAGCAAATACGGAGGTCCTTCGTCGGCTTTGCCTCCTCAGGATGACAGTGTGAGTGGTTTTTCCTTTCGTTCGTCCGTTCTGGCACGGAGTAGGCATGCCTGGATCGGGCAGATGGCAGCTTGAATTGGCACAAACCAAAAGCCCGGAAGAGATAGGCCGAACGCCTGCCGCCTCGCCGGCCACCAGCCCTGGTCTTCAGTGGCTCTGGCAACATCTTTCCAATTTGCGTCATCCCCAACTTTTTGAGTGCGGCCCCATCCGTCAATCCACCTTGGACGTTTTGCTGCTGCGCGGCGCCAAGCTTTACCACGCGGACCTGATTACTCCCACCCAACAAAGCGATTCGGTTTTCTGGTCACGCCGGGGTAAAACGCCGGTCTTTCTGGTCGACGATTTCATGGCGCAGATTCCTCCCATCCCTCCCGAATCTCTTTCCGCCATCTGCTGCTGGGGACTGCTGGATATGCTTCCCCACGAGGCGCTGCCCCGCTTGGTGGAGCGTTTCCATTCCTACCTTGAGCCGAATGGCGCGCTCTTCTCCATCCTGCGCGAACCGAGCGTGACCACCGGCGCCGAAACTCGCTGGTGGTTCGAAAGCCTCACGGTGCTCGGGTCGAGCGACACCACCCAAAAACCCTTTCCCTACCCCGCCCTCACCAACCGCGAAATGGAAAAGCTCTTCCCCGGAGGCAACGTCAAGACCTTCCTGACCCGCTCCGGCCGCCGCGAAGTGCTGGGGGTTAAATAGCGTGGTGAATCCGAAAATTCGGTGCGTCAAAAAGGGGGTGAAGTTCTCACTTTGCCCTGACGGCCGCTTGGCCCGTTTTGTCCGGAGATCGCGAATGCACGCCGCGTAGAGGGGAAAGAACGTGGCACATGGCGTGCAGGCCTTGGGAAAGAGAGGATCAAGGAAATGAGCCCGGCGACGGAGACAATCGACCGCTGTAATCGACGCTGTCGCCCGCTGACCCGGGCTGAAGGTTTAACAACTGCGGCTTCCCCACCTGCGTCATTTCGGGATGCTTGATGGGATCGTTCGGGAATCGTTACCAACTTCGCGCGGAATCGACGGCTCGGTCGTACTGTTCATCTGTCCCGGTTCGATGCCGATCAGCGCCCCTCGAGAAACCCATATGACAACCTCAGAATTCCTGTAGACCCCCGCCCCAGCAATGGGAGACTGATAGTATACCTTTCCAGCAGGAACCGTCAGACTCTACGCGCCATCCCGAGTATGTAGTCGAAGATGTAAATCTTTGAGATTTTCGGAGGCCCGGGCCTTCCATTGGCCTACAAGGTCAGGGACAATAACAATGCTTGGTGTCGGCCTCAACGTCTCCACTGCGGCTAGGAAGACAGTGGCGATTGCGAGAATCAGGGCCAGAAAAGGGCGTGCCTTTCAATCCTTCCGCGGGTCAAACATGACCATGAAGAGCCAGCCCCCAAGCACGCAGACCAGGAGGTCCAGAAGGATCTGTAAAAGGTTAAAAGCCAGGGCGTCGGTGTCCATTCTTTGCTCTCCGCAAAGTTCGATGACTGCAGCAGACCGCAAGGCCGCGCTCAAGACGTTATGAGTCCGAAGTCCCTGCCTCGTTTACTATTTCACCGACTTGCCGGCTTTAGAGTAATGACGACTCCAGACGCAATGTCTGTGTTAACGCCAACGGGGTAATCTCGAACTACGACGCCGGGTTCAGCCATAAGTTTATCCACCGTGGTGTCGTCCGCCACGCTGACAGCTAGGCCCACTGAGTCGCCCTCGTGTGGAGAGTAGAGCCCGTTACCCAACTGGGCGACTCCCCACCATGAACCCTTGCTGTCGACGCGTACAATTCCATTTCCTGGAGGTCGCTCCAAGTACCAGCCAGGTTGCTCGGACGGAGGGTTAACCGGTTTAACCCAGAGCAACATTGCAAATCCGCCTGCTGAAAGGCCTGCCGATGATCCCCGAACATCACAGCGGAAAAGAGCATCTCCGCCGCGCGCGCAGTACAGGGTCTCACCGGACTTGGGCTCAAAGAATGCCGCCGTTGGGCCGCCAGAGGGTGATCCCGATGACGGGGGCGTTCCTGACGCGACGCTCACGCCGAATGAGACGACAGTGCCGGTCCGTACTAGAAGCCCGGCGTTGGGGCTCTGGGATTTTGGCACCACGCGACCCTCCTGCACTCCCCCCACAATTTGCGGTCTGGAGTTGGGAACAAGTTTGGCATGCAGGAGCACCTCTTCTGCTTCTGCTTTGGCCATACCGTCCAGCGCTGGAACTGTCATGAGCGAGGGCCAAGCGTAGTAACTGCCAAGCGCGACGAACAGAATTATGCCTGTCACGCCCATGGTGAGCACGGGCTTCCGCTGTGTCCAGTCGGCGCGCGGCCTCATGACGAAGTAGCCGATGGCGCCGACCACAAAACCGCAGCCCAAGCTTAGAATAAATGCCCTGACGAGCGCTTCCACATCGAATGCGGTGAACGTCATACGACTCGCATCTCCCCTCTGGGGCCGGCCCGCGACGTAATTGGTAAGCTCCGACTTCCAGTTTGACCCCACGGCTGACGGCTACCATACACCCGACCTCATGCACATGCAATACTCTATACTCGCGGGTGGCGTATACATCGCGCGTGTCGCGATGTGTGCAATGACAGACCGACAAGAGGCCCTTACCCCTCGACTGCCAACACGGGGCACCCTCTCCCCGGCAGGGGCGACAGAGGCATTGGGCTCGGAAAGCCATGATTCTCGCGCCCCTGCCGGGGCTTGTGAAGAGCTTCTGTTTATCCCTTTTCCCACGGCTTTCGCCGTGGGCCACATTATGGCGCCCGTCGGCTGTCGGGCGTCGCTAGTCGCTGCCTGGGGGGGAGTTGACCAATGACCTGGACCGGGATGGGTCGCCCCTTTGGAGTCCATGTGAAAACCTTGAATTGTGGCGGCGGTCTCAGACCGCCGTGTCTTAGCGTCAATAACATGGCCGATCGGAGATCGCCGCTACCGCGCATCAACCGAGGTTTTCACCCAAGCTCCTTTGGGTCTCGACTGCCCCTGGATATAAGCGCTTGCTCCGCCCTCAAACAGTTTGTCTCCTGGCTAGATGATACCGATATTATAGCCTAGAAGTGTGCTGAAGGCTGGCCGCCGCGAACCCTTCGCGTAAGAATCCCACCATGACCTCCTCACGGTTTGACTCTCACTCCCGCAACGCTCAAAAAACGACTGACCGGTGTACCTCGCCACTGGGAGGCTTAGCGCCACATTGGGTGGCAAGTTACGCTGGCGGCTACCCACGCCGGCTGGATTTGCTGGTCAGACTAAGGCGAATATAGACAACATGACCGTTAATCCGGAAAAGTCGCTGATAAATATGGTTGTTAGCAGCTTTCATGAAATCCATCCCAATAGTCAAGCAATTGAAATTAAACAAGTTAATTTCATTGGCCGCGAACCGGAGGGGCAAAGCAAGAAACATACAAAAATGAAGGTCCATCCAGAAAACTCCTTTGTTATCAATGCGACATGCAGCGCAGTGTTGGCTATCCGGAAAAGTACATGAAAATAAATGAGTTATGCGTCACACGCGACACCACAAGTTAGATGTCATTGAATATAAATGACTTGCTCTTCAGGACTGGCAGAGAATGGGTGACTTGGACATTGCGTAGAGCGGGTGCAGCGGGATGCCTCGCGTGGCTCAGGATGATCGCCCAGAGGTCGGAACCACAGTGCGGCGGGCGGTGGGAGGAAGCAACGCGATGGTTCGCCCACCGATTGGAGCCACGGCCAGAAGCAAGGACCCCGACAAGTCGGGCTGGTCGGCCGTGCTACCTCCCCCCGCGCGGCCGTAGGCGTTAAAATAATTGTCCGGCAGGCTCGAAAGGCCGCCTTGGCGGGCGGCATAATGTGGCCCCTTCCGGGGCTTGAATCTGCGTCGTAGCGCCCTTATTTTAACGCCTATGCCCCGCGCGGCCCACACTCCCCCGTTTCGGTTATCGGCCGAGCGAGGTGCGATGATGAGTCAAATTGATAGGTCCGAGGTCCCCGCCACGGAATCGCAAATCTCAGATCGGAGATCTGTATCGAAGTGGAAGGCCGAAACTCGAAAATCGAAATTTGAAGATCGAAATTTGAGACTCGTATATCGAGAGGCCAGACGCCAGAATCCAAGGTTGAAATCCAAAAGGCCAAAATGATGCCGCGATGAACCGATGAATCGATAGGCCGATAGGCCGATGAATCGATTCTTTATGTTTTCTTTATAGCGGCGATTAGGAAACAATGGAAAGCCAACACCTCATCTTTGGGGTTTCCCAAATCCGAAAAACTGATTAAGATTAGATGCAGACAGGGACACAGTATTGAGATCAGAGGCTGCGCTTATTCCCGGCGGGCAATGATGTTCTATTCATGTCGTCTTTTGGGGGAGAACCCAGGAGGGTAGCAATGGAATCGTCCAACACCGCAACGGAATCGGCCAACTTCACCGAACTCTTGTGCGGAACGGGCCGACCGGCGGTAGGCACCATGGAGGAGCGCGCTCGGGCGGAAGATCCCGCGCTGCTCAAGACCATGCTGGAGCAAATGGTCCTGGTTCGCCGCTTCGAGGAGAAATCCGCAGAACTCTACACGCTGGGGAAAATCGGGGGGTTCTGCCATCTCTACATCGGCCAGGAAGCGGTGGCGGTGGGAGCGCTTTCCGCCACGCACCCCGATGACTACATCTTTACCTCCTACCGTGAGCACGGCCATGCCCTGGTGCGCGGCATGGACCCCGGGGAAGTGATGGCGGAACTCTGCGGCAAGCAAAGCGGGGTCTCCAAAGGCAAGGGCGGGTCGATGCACCTGTTTGACAAGCGCCGCAGCTTTATGGGAGGCCATGGAATTGTCGGTGGGCAGATTCCCCTGGCGACGGGCACGGCCTTTTCCTCCAAGTATCTCAAGCAAGCGCGCGTGACGCTCTGCTTCTTCGGAGAAGCCGCCGTGAACATCGGATCATTCCATGAGTCGTTGAACCTCGCCGCGCTGTGGAAGCTTCCTGTCATCTTTATCTGTGAGAACAACCGCTTCGGCATGGGGACGCCCATTGAGCGCGCGTCTTCGCTCTACGAGCTTTCGCAGAAGGCTTGCGCCTACAACATGGCGCGCACCTGGGTGGATGGCATGGATGTTCTTGCCGTGCGTGAAACTCTGAAAGAGGCCGTGGATCGCGCGCGCAAGAGCAGCGCCCCCACCCTCATCGAAGCTCGCACCTATCGCTTCATGGGCCATTCCATGTCCGACCCCTCGCACGGCCATTACCGCACCAAGGTGGAAGTGGAAGAACAGCGCCGGCACGATCCCATTAAACAATTCAGCGCCGCCTTGGAAGCAAATGGCATCATCAATCAGGCATTCCTCGACGAACTCGACCAGCGCGTCCGCGACACCGTGGAAGAAGCCGTGGCGTTTGCGGAACGCAGTCCGGAACCCGACGCCCAGGAAGTCTACACCGATGTTTACGTAGACTAGGTAATTTAGTGGGAAATGATTTCGCGATTCAAGAATTTGAGGGCGGGGGTCGCGACCGATTGTGGATAGTCAGCAAATGCCCAACACTCGTCGAAGTTAAGTAACTCCAGCCAGTGAGTTCGTGGAGCGACTAAATGTCCGTATTGACCTACCGGGAAGCCCTTAACCAAGCCATGCGCGAGGAAATGCGCCGCGACGAGAATATCGTGCTGATGGGCGAGGAAGTGGGCTTCTATAACGGCGCTTACAAAGTCAGCAAAGGCATGTTGGAAGAGTTTGGGCCCATGCGGGTGCTTGACACCCCCATCACGGAGCTGGGCTTTACGGGGCTCGGGGTGGGCGCGGCCATGTCGGGACTGCGGCCGATTGTGGAGATGATGACCTTCAACTTCTCCCTGCTGGCCCTCGATCAGATTGTGAACAGCGCCGCCAAGATGCTTTACATGTCGGGCGGCCAGTTCAACATCCCGGTGGTAGTACGCGGACCGGGAGGCGCGGGCCATCAACTGGGCGCGCAGCACTCGCAATCGCTGGAATCGTGGTTCTGCCACGTGCCGGGGCTGAAAGTTGTGGCCCCCGCGACGCCGGCGGATGCCAAGGGTTTGCTCAAAACTTCCATCCGCGACAACAACCCGGTGATCTTCATTGAGTCGGAAGTGCTTTACGGCACACGCGGCGAAGTGCCGGATGGGGAGCACCTGGTTCCTTTGGGCGTGGCGGACATCAAGCGGCCCGGCCGCGACGTAACCATCGTCGCCCACGCCAAGATGGTGCTGGTGGCGCTGGACGCGGCGGCGGACCTGGCGAACGAAGGAATCGAAGCCGAGGTGGTGGACCCACGCACGCTGCGGCCGCTCGACACGGGGGCCATCGTGAACTCCGTGAAGAAAACCAATCGCGTGGTGATTGTGGAAGAAGGCTGGGAATACTGCGGCGTGGGAGCGCAGTTCGTGGACGTCATCCAGCGCGAGGCGTTTGATTATCTCGATGCCCCCATCCTGCGTGTGACGGGCCTGGATGTTCCCATGCCCTACGCGAAGAACCTGGAACACCTGGTGATGCCCGATAAGCAAAGGGTGAAGGACGCAGTCAACCGCGTGCTCTATCGGCAATAGAGAGAGGCCGAAACTCGAAGATCGAAATCCGAAAATCGAAGATCGAAATTCGTGGCGACTTTCGAATTTCCAGTTTCCAGTTTCCAGTTTCTACTGAGCGCTGCGAAATTGAG
>PLWR01000046.1 GCA_003165615.1 Acidobacteriota bacterium
CTTGACACTTATATTCCCGAGTTTTCTGTCCGTATGGGTGGGGCGACATCCATTGATATCACCAAGCCGGGCATTGATAAAGCTTACGGCATCAGAAAGCTTCGCGACCTCCTGGGTATTTCACTGAAAGAGATGATCTACATCGGCGATGCCTTGTTTGTGGGAGGGAACGACTATCCCGCAGAAGAAGCCGGGGTTGTTTCCATCCCCGTTCGTGACCCCCGCGAGACTAAACGGGTGACCGAAACTATCATTGCCTGTTTAGACGGCGATCTCAAGGCGTGAGTCTGCGAGGAGATTTGATGAGTGGATTTGCGTTGCAGCGCCTGGGAATGGTGATGGAGCCGGAGCCGGGTAATCCCCAGGAGGTCGAGGGCGTCCTGAATCCGGCGGCTGCTCGTGGCCCTGATGGCCAACTCTACATCTTCCCGCGACTGGTGGCGCGGGGCAATTACCCGCGCATCGGCATTGCACGAGTGCAGTTCAATGAAGTCGGCAATCCGGCCGGCGTTGAGCGCCTCGGCATCGCATTGGAGCCGGAGGCCGATTATGAGCGGCGGCCCGGCGGTGATCGGGGCGCGGGCTCTCGCCCATCTGGGCGTGCTTCCCACAAGGCTCTCGGCCGTGGATGAAGCGGCAAGCATTGAAGTTCTGTGCGCGGATAAAACCGGTACGTTAACTGCGAACGAGTTGAAGGTGACCGCCGTCCACCCCATGCCCGGCTTTGATGAATCGCACGTGTTGGGAATCGCCGCCGTCGCCAGTTCCGATGGCGGACAGGATCCCGTGGACGCGGCCATTCGCTCCGCCGCCTCGAAGGCCGTCGCCTCCGATCTACCGAAATTGAGCAAATTTGTGCCTTTCGATCCTGCCACGAAGATGTCCGAGGCCACGGCCGTGGATTCGAGTGGCGCCACCGTGCGGGCCGTGAAGGGCGCCTTTGCCGCCGTCGTGGGCCTCACCCAAGCATCACCCGATGTGTCCACGACAGCGAACCAACTGGAGACCCAGGGCTTCCGGGTGATGGCCGTTGCCGTGGGTCCGCCAGCGGCGGTGAAACTCGCGGGAGGCATTATTATGACGCCCGCCGGGGATATCTAGGCCGAAGTTCACTAGAAGGTGCACTCTTTGGTTCCCCAAC
This sequence comes from Acidobacteriota bacterium, assembly GCA_003165615.1. The sequence goes on from PLWR01000046.1 coordinate 1,142, forward strand.
TTACCGGTAATCCAGTTGGGCCCATGCCCGGTGCTTGCGATCCACCCTTGAAGTTAAGGGAGCTTGAAAACCACTTCCAAAGTGGGTAGTGGATCAATTTGAAATTAGGAGCGAATCAGGAATGATTTGACGAAGAAAGGTACCCCATGAACATATTCAAGACGTTCACGTTGAAATGGTGGCAGGCCGGTGTTTTTAAATTGGGAATGTTGGCTTTAGGAATTGCAATTGGAACTTATTGGCGCGATGTTTTTGGCGCCTATCTTCTTATTCTTATAATTGTGGCCGTGATTAGTTTAGCGTACATCACATACGTGTGGTGGAAGCAGTAAGCACCCATTCCGCGATGTTTTCGACCAAATTGACCCACGACCAAAAGTGTGGATGACAGATGACGCCGCTCACACAACTGTTCCCACGAGTGCCCCGATGCCAGCGGTCAGCGCCATGGCCATCGCGCCCCAAAACGTAACGCGTATTGCGCCCACCGTCACTCCTGCGCCGCCGGCGCGTGCAGCCGAGGTCTTGGGCGGGTTCAGGAACGCAAGGTACTCTCTGAGGATGAGTTCGCGCTCATCATCCTTTGTTCAAATTTGCTTTCCTGGCAGGTCCTTCGTCGCCACGGCCAGCACACGCAAACCGTCATTGCTGAGGTCATCGTACTCCTGCTTCAGCCCGACCATCTGGTCCGGGGTCATAGGCGAGAGCTTGCCGTCGAGTTCAAATTGCGAGCAACGGAGGAAGATCTCTTCCGGAGCTCCGTTGGCCAGCAGGACCGCTTTACCTTCAGCCTCCTCCACCGGGACCGACATGATGCGCCGGGTGAAATTGAAAGGAATTTCATCCAGCTTCTTAAACTTCTCCACCGCCGCCTTCGCGTGGAGGTCGTTGCTATCCAGAATCGCGCGGTCGAGCAGGTTTCTGAGGCCCGTCTGGAAATAGCTGATCAGGTACCCGTTTAGAAGCACGCCATCGGTTTCACACCCCGCGACGTTGCAATGGCGCATCAGGACGACGGAATGAAAAATCGCCTTCCTGGAGAGCATGCTTTCTAGCTTGCAATCTGCGCGGTCGAAGCCGTTGCGAGAAATGCAGTGTAGGTTCGCCAGCGCTGGGTCGTGGCCGCTCTGCGTGATCGTGTTTCAAGTTGGCCATCGTGGGATCGTCCCAATGTTCCGACCATAGCTGGCAGTCATAGGTCGAACAACGGCGTGTAAGTGCTTGATAAACTGCATCAACGGGAATGGCTGCTGAGGATCTTCCAACGGAGCACTCGAAGTGACAATTAGCTATGCATTTCCAATAGCTTAGCGGTGCATAGATCATGAACGGAGCTCAAACGGAGCACAGATTTAATCGCTGTCCGTAAGTTATTGAAAGGATGGAGCGGG
>PLWR01000221.1 GCA_003165615.1 Acidobacteriota bacterium
GCGGTCATCATGATGGGACGCAGGCGCAGCAGCGACGCCTCCATGGTCGCGTCCCGAATAGTCTTGCCCTCCAGCCGGAGCTTATTGATGTAAGAAACCAGAATGACTGCGGTCTCCACCGAGACGCCCATCAACGCCAGCAGCCCGAGGACGGAGGATACGCTGAACGGCGTGTGGGTCAACTTGAGCGCCAGCAGCGCTCCGACCGGTTCGGTCATCACGACTCCCAGGGCGATGGTGAGGGGGAATTTGAAGTTGCCATACAGCGCGAACAGGATAAGGAATACCAGCAGCACGGTGGTGGGGACGATGATATTGAGCTGTGACTTCGCGGCCAGGAACTCACTGTACTCTCCTCCCCACTCCATGCGATACCCCTCGGGCAGGACGACGGCTTTGCGCACTGCCTTCTGGCCGTCGGACACCGCGCGTTCCATGTCGCGTCCCTCAATGCTGTATTGGACGCCGATATAGCGGGAGTTGTTCTCGCGGTAAATGAACGATGCACCATTGCCCTGGCGGATGTCCGCCAGTTGTTTGAGGGGGATTTGCAGTCCGGTGGGAGTGCCGACCAGCAGGTCGCCGATCTGCTGGGCGCTGGAGCGGAACTGCGGCTGCATACGCACGACCAGGTCAAAGAGCTTTTCGCCTTGAATCACCTGCGTGGCCGCCTGGCCGCCCACGGCGGCTTGCACCACCGCTTCCACGTCGGCCACGTTAATGCCATAGCGCGCAATCTTTTCGCGGTCCGCTTCGACGATCAGGCTGGGCTGGCCCAACTCACGCACCACGGTCAGCTCGGTAAAGCCCGGCACTCTCTCCAGCGCCCCTTTGATTTGCAGGGCCTTCTCCTGAAGGATGCTCAAATCCGGGCCATAGACTTTCACGGCCAGCGCGCTCTTCAGGCCGGTCAGGGCCTCGTCCACAGCGTCTTCAGCGGGCTGCGTGAAATTGAAAATGATGCCCGGGTAAGAGCCCAACTTGCGCCGAATCGATTCCGTCAATTCTTCCTTGGTGTGAAACGGGCCTTTCTTCCAGGTTTTGTCATTGTAGGGTTTCAAGCCGACGTAGAACTCGACGTTGAAGAAGCCGGTGGGATCGGTTCCGTCATCAGGGCGGCCCAACTCGGACCCGACCTCCGTTACTTGCGGATACGACTTCAAGATATCCCGGATCTGCGGCGCTATCTTGGCGGCCTCTTCGAACGAAATTGTATAGGGCATGGTGGCCCGCACCCAGAGCGCGCCCTCGTCGAGGTGAGGCATGAACTCTCCGCCGATAAAGGGAACCAGCAGCAGCGTGGCGCCAAGAATTACCGCGGCGGCGAGCATGGTCAGCTTCGGATGGTCCAGGCACCAGCGGAGTTCACCCCCGTAAATACGTTTAATACGCTCGAAAGGTCTGTTCACCTTCTCGTGCACCCCGTTCTTGAACCAGTAAGAAGCCAAAACGGGGACCAGCGTTAAAGTCAGGATCAGGGCGCCCAGGAGGGCGAAAGACATGGTGTCGGCCATGGGATGGAAGAGCTTGCCGGAGGGACCTTGCAGCACGTAAATAGGAAGATAGCCGGCGATGATGACCGCCACCGAAAAGAAGATAGGCCGGTCCACGTCGCAGGCTGCGGCGGCGATCACCTCGTTGAGGTTATATTTCTGCCCGTACCGCAGGCCGAGTTCGCGATAAATGTTTTCGATCATCACCACGGTGCCGTCGATGACGATGCCGAAGTCAATGGCTCCGATGGAGAGCAGGTTCGCGGAAATGCCGCGGGAATGGAGAACGATAAAGGCGAAAAGCAGCGCCAGGGGGATGGTCAGGGCAGTGATGACGGCGGCACGCACACTCACCAGGAAGAAAATCAGCACGATCAACACCAGGATCATACCCCGCAGCAGGTTTCCCTCCACCGTATCCACGGTCAAATCCACCAGGTCGCTGCGGTCGTAATAACCGTTGATTTTAACGTCCTTGGGTAAGACCTGTTCATTGAGTTCTTTCGTCTTCTCCTCGACGCCCTTCAGAACGTTTTGGGTCTGTTCGCCGCGGCGCATCAGAATGACGCCCTCGACCGCGTCATCATTTTTGTTGAATCCAAACTCGCCCAGGCGCGGGGCATGCCCGATGACAACGTCGCCGACGTCGCGGACGCGCACGGGGGCGCCATTGTTGCTGGCTAAAACGATGTTACCAATATCTTTGGTGTCGCGGGCGAGGCCCAATCCCCGCACGTAGTAGAACTGCCCACCTTGGGAATAGAATCCGCCGCCCGTATTGGCATTGTTTACGGAAAGTGATTGAACGACCTGCGGGACGGTGAGGTGAAACCCATAAAGCCGAGTGGGATCGAGTAGCACCTGGTACTGCATTACCGTGCCGCCAAAGCCCGAATCATCGGCAACGCCTGGCACAGATTTGTAGGCGCGTTCCAACACCCAGTCCTCGATGGTTTTCAAATCTTGCGGCGAACGATCAGGGCTTTCGATGACATAGCGATAAACGAGCCCGCTGGGGCTGAACAATGGCGCGAGCGTGGGTTGCACACCGGTGGGATACGCCACTTCGCTGAGCCGCTCAAAGACCACCTGGCGGGCGAAGTAATCATCGGTGTCCTCTTTAAAGGTCAGGATGACGTCGGAGAGCTCGTACAGCGAAATGGATCGCGCCACTTCCAGATTGGGAGTGCCATTCATTTCCACTTCGGTGGGCAGCGTGACCAGTCGTTCCACTTCTTCCGCCGCGTGGCCGGGCCACTGGGTGATGATCTCCACCATGGGGGGAGAAAGGTCGGGATACGCATCCACCGGCATACGATGGAAGGCGATGACTCCCATGACCCCCATCATGGCGGTCAACATCAGGACCAGGAACCGCTGGCGCAAGGCAAATTGAACGATGCGATGAATCATATCGGGGCACTGGGGACCGGGTGCTGGGTACTGGGGACCGATTCATGGCCCGCTTCGCAGGTTGCGGGAAACTCGTTGGTGCTGTCATTCTGAGCCCGTATTTTGGGCGAAGAACCCCCGAAGTTTACTCTCTTCGCCGACCGCCGTGAACTGCCGGGGTCCTTCGCTACGTTCTGGATGACGGCATTTAAGCTCTTTTCCGCAAGCTCTTCAGCCACCCAACCCAAGTCCGACCTCCGCTTCTATCAATGTTGAAAAGAGTTCTGGAACTGTAAGAACAAGCTGCCGTCCGCGATGACGCGCTCGCCGGTCTTGAGGCCCGTCAGGACCTGAGTTTTACCATCGGCGTTTTCGCCGATCGTAACCGCACGCTGGCCGAACTGGTCGGGGTTGACCTCGACGTAAACAAAGGGCTCGTTTTGGGCATCCCGCAACACGGCTGAATCCGGGACCGTAAGAGTGTTGGGAATGGCGCCAGCCTGGATAGTGGCCGTCACATACATGTCCTTTTTCAGCTTTTCGCCGGGGTTCTGGGTGACGATGCGAACCTGCAACGTATGCGAGTTGGGATCGAGTGCCGCACCAATGTAGGAAACTCTCCCGTGAAACTCTTCCGGGTAGGCATCCGTTTGGATCGTCACCGGGTCACCATTATGCACGGCGCCCATGTCACGCTCGTAGACGCTGGCGAGAACCCACACGCTTCCCAGGTTGGAAATCGTAAAGACCTGCGTGGCGCCCGCCTGGATCACCTGCCCGGGTGAAACCAGCCTTTCCACGGCCTCGCCGTCGATGGGGGCAAGCACCGGAACTTCCTGCATTGTGGTGTCCTTCGACAGGCGATCGGGATGTTCGATTCCGACGACTTTCAAAGCTTGTTCTGCGGATTGCAGGTCAGCCTGAGCCTGGTTCTGTGCCGATTCCGCCTGTTCGAGGTCGGCCTCGGCAATGACGCGATGCTGGTACAGGTCTTGCGACCGCGCGTAGCTCCTCTGCGCCAGGGCCAAAGCGTCTTTGGCCTTGAGATAATTGGTGCGAAGCTGGGCAAAGTCGGGGCTCGCCACATACAACATGGGTTGCCCGGCCCGGACGTTCTCTCCCGGCACAATCAAGATTCTTGCCACCGGCCCGCTGATTTGGGTAATCACCGGAGTGGTTTCGAAGCTGTTATAGGCGACGGTTCCCGGAAGACGCAGCGCCCGGGGCAACTGCGTGGGTTCGACCGTCACCACCTGCACATGCGACATCTGCTCCTGCGGCACGGAAAAGAGGCGCGCGCGGGAATCATCGCTATTGCCGGCACTGGAAGAGGCAGGGACGGGGTTGGCGTCCACCTCGTGACGCGCGCAAGACGCAGTGAGCAGCGTCATAAGAACAAAAGTGGCCGCCACGACCGCAGGGGTCAACCGCGGATACTTCCGAATAATGAAAAAATTGGCGAGTTCCCTGTTATCGGGACTCCAGCTCATTGCCGTGCACTTCTCTGACGTCATGGTTTTTCTCATGGCAAATTCCTTGTGCCCACCGCCTGGCGCAATGTCTCGATGGCGAGCATGTAGGTGGCCAGCGCCTGGCGGTAGGCGAGTTGCGTCGAGCGATAGCTGCGCTCGGCATCCAGAAAGTCCAGCAGGGTCGCCGCGCCGCGCTTGTAGGCGTACTCGCTGATGTCCCGGGAATCCTCCGCTTGCTTCAAGTACCCACCGGTGTAGAGGTCCACCACTTGCGCGCTGGTCTCCACCCCCTGATAGGCGTTGGCCACGTCCGTCATCACGGTCTCGGACGCTTCGGTGGAAGTCTCCTGCGCCTGGTCAATGGCATAGTGGGTGCGCGCGATTTCGCCCTGGTTTCGGTCGAATATGGGGATTTCAATATTCAAGGTGAAGCCGGCGCTATTGATGTCCGCCACGTGGGTATAGTCAAACGTGGTGGTGAGGTTCCGCTTGCCGTTCGCCTTCGCCAGTTGAAACTGGCTCTGAGCGGCCGTGACACCCTGCTGCGCCGCCATAAGGTCCGGCCGCAGCTTGAGCGCCCGGAGTTGCAGGTCCTCCTGGTTCAGGCCCAGGGGAGTGTAGGCAAGCTCCCCCGTTACGTCGTAATCGATGGGGACGGCATCGTAGCCCAGGAGTTGCCGTAGACTGGCTAGCGCCTGCACCAGGGCCAGTCGAGCGGAAGAGACGTCCATCTGGAATTGCAGCAACTGCAGCTTGATCTTCAGTAGGTCGCCTTCGCCAATGGCGCCCGCCCGAAAGCGTTCCTGGCTGAGATTGACCGTCTGCTGGAAGCTCTCGAGGTCCGCATTGGCAAGCTGGAGGTTGGCCTTTGCCAGGAGGATACCGATGAATTGTTGCGCCACGTTGGCCGTCAGGGTGCGTTCGGTGTCGTTTACCTGGGAGCGCGTTTGGGCGGTTTGGTCGCGCGCCGCCTGGATGCGGGCCTGCCGCTTGTGGCCGCGCTCGAAGGTATAGCTCAAGCCGAAGTCGAATTCCGTGGTGTTGTCGAGCGTCGCGGAGTTGAGCTGGCTCGGACTGAAGATAGGAACGTACAAGTCGTCGTAGCTAAAGACGGGGTTGGGTCGAATGGCCGCGGTGATCTCCTGCGCCTGATTTTGCGGAATCAGAGATTGGGCAGCTTTCAAGGCGTGGTTGTGCGCCAAAGCGAGCTGGATCGCCTGATCGAGATCGATGCGCGAATGCGGTGGAGCCTGCTGCGCGCTCGCTGCCATGCTTCCCGCTGTCCAAGCCAGCAGGAAGATTGCGGCCCGCAGTAACTTCCGGCGTTTCGTCGTCGAGCCCGTGCTGTCGTGGTTCATCATCGCTAATCCCCTGCGCTGAAGGCGTTGGAAAGAATGGTCGGACCCCGCACCATGGCAAGAATCGCGGAGCTATCGAAACATAAATGGAAGGAGTTCTTATAGGGTGGGAGGGGCCCGGCCGTAGCTCATGGCCGGAAATTCTGAGCGGTAGTTGCTGGACGTCATGAACCGGTCTAGCGGAACAGAATTAGATGCGGGAAGAACCTGTGCGACATTGGCAGGTTGAGCCGCGCCGTTTTGGACGATCTGGCAAGCTGTGCAAGGGAGATTGCAATCTGACGCGGGAGAAGACTGCGCTTCGCAACCGTAAACCCGCAGGCCATGCCCCGGCGCCGTTGTTTCGCCGTGCCAGTGGAGCATAGCTACGCCCAGCAGGTGTACCTGCAACAGCATCAGCAGGTAAGAAGCGAAAGGGCGCCGAAATTGGCAAATCCATTTACGTGCCACGCATGGTCATTCTACCGGAAATCAGCGAAAGGGGGAACTAAATCCTTTTACTGTCATTCATTTGGGAACCATCACCATTACACGTGTCTATTGACCTCGGCACCCAGTGTATCCCAAGGGTCTGATTTCAGTGCAACTAGAGCATTTCCATCTATTAT
>PLWR01000504.1 GCA_003165615.1 Acidobacteriota bacterium
AACGAGCCCGCCGCATCGCCCCGAGACGACGCGCCTGCTCGGCCCATTCCGGCGGCATAAAACTTCGCAGGTTTTCCCAATTCTCCAACTCCGCGAGACCCTGGTTCGCAGTGCTCATGCCCCCAGCATACCTCAATTCCATCGAAGGGGCAACTCCTTAGGTTAACGCTTATGGGCCGTTGGCCTGGGCTCGAGATCCCATTCCCGTGTGGCCGTAAGCCCTGAAAGGGCGAAATAGCGTTCTGGGATCCAGGCGGACGGTCGTCGAGCCGGGGGGTGGTCTTTATCGCGCCCTTTCAGGGCTTGAGAACCGGAAATAGGGTGAACTTTCTGACCCAGGCCGTTGGCATGGTCCCGCAGGGCGGGATAGGCCGCCCCGTTGGGGCTGAATGCACCCACCCCCCGTGTCCAGCCGAAAATCGGGGCGAATATCAAACGGGATGCGGCAACGACCTTTTGAGTATTTCCGCACCCACGGTGTACTGGAGCTTCGCCATAAGCGCCATCTGGTACACGTTGATGCGGAAGTCCGGATTGACTCCGAGCAACAGGTAAGCTTGTCTCTGTGAACACCCGTAATCCGCCATCAACCACCGCATCAATTGAATACTCGCTCGCCAAACAGCCTCTTCCAGTGGGCGTGCGCACGCCAGGGAGATAATGCTGACATCGTTTTCAAGACGTACAAAGGGCACTTGTTTGGCTTTGATGACCTCGCAATGCAGTGCGACTGTGCCTCTGCTTTCCATCGCGGTCCCATAGAATTCGGTGTCGCCCTGACAGGCGTGCACGTCGCCGACATAGAGCAGGGCGCCCTTGTGGTAACAGGGGATGAGCAGGCGGGTGCCGGGACAAATGTCATGCACGTCCATGTTCCCACCCCAGCTTCCCTGACCCAGTACAGAAGTTTCGACTTCTCGTTCCGGCGCTACGGCGATCGTCCCGATAAAAGGCGACTGCCGCACGCGTAAACCTATGGGGTGGGGTACGACTTTACCGTCCTCCAAGGTCTGCGCCGAGTCCATCACGACCTCGCCTTTTTCCATGCGCCCAATTACGAGTGTGGCTTTGCTCAAGTCGCTCCACTCAAGAGAATCACCCAAAGGCTCGTGCCCGGGACGCCAGAACGTTACCCCTTGCGAGTCGAGCTCCACACCTTCGATGTGGACAATCAGAGTGTCACCCGGTTCGACTCCCCTGATATAGACTGGCCCGGTCAAAGGATTTGCTTTCCGGGGAGTGTAGTTCAAATACCACGCGTCAAGCAGCCGAGCCGCATCCGCGGGTGTGCGATAACTCCCGGAGGACGCGTCCTCTGTGTCAAGGATGAACGACTCACCAAGTTCGACCTCCAGGACAGGTGCGTGATGAAAATCAATCGTATACTTCAAACCCGCAGAGCTTCGTTCGATCCGTTTCATTGTAATCTTGGCCTCCCGTTTTCCGCCCACACATGGAGCTATCTTCCACATTATAGGCGAAAAGGGTCTCGGTTGGATGCTTCAACCAATCCCTAAACGCGACCACTTCAATGTAAGTAGCACGATTTAAAGATTCGTGTGATAATACCTGTTTCAGGAGAGACCAGTGAACCATCGATTGCAAGTCGTTTCAGCACTCGTCGTTGTCGGCTCCTTGCTGATGGCGGGTACGGCGCTGCGAGCCGCGAACGGGAGTGTGAGTGGCCAAGTTACCGACCCGCAGGGAAAGCCTGTTGCAGATGCGAAGATTGCCGCCGTGCAAAAGCGCGATTCGCGCACTCAGGAGACCCGCAGCGATTCGGAAGGGCGGTTTGCCTTCTCCGCGCTTCCCGCCGGCGAGTACAAGTTCGTCGGAACAGCGCCCGGCTTTGTCAACGTCAGCCAGAAGATCAACCTGGCGGATGGCGAAGCGTCGATGGTCAATTTGCAGTTTGACCGGTTGGCTTCCCGCAACGAGACCGTCACGGTGACCGCGGACGTGAAGCAGGTTGATATCCTGTCGCCTGATCCCGCCGTGAAGGTTTTCGCCAGCGAGGACTTGCTGGATGCAAATCCGGGGCGTCCGGGCGCGCCGATTTCGATTCCCGGCTATCCGATTGAGACGGCATCGAGCGGCATCAAGGCACCGCAGTATTTTGCGCCGGGGGTAGCGGGTGACCACGGCGAGCCTATCGCGCAGTTCATCCAGGTGGGCACCTACCTGGTGCCCAACAACCTGTCAGCGAATGCGCACGGCAACGGGTACACCGATCCGAACATTTATATTGCGGATGTGATCGAGAGCGTTCAGGTGGATGGCGGCGCGTTCAACGTGCGCGAGGGCAATCACGCATTGAACCTGGCGACCACCTATTCCCTGCGCTCGCATCTCGGTCCGTTCTTCACCTTGACGGGAGACGACCGGGACATCACGGGCACGGCGGGCATGAGCCCTTCGAAGTATTCGTGGATCGCGATTGAGGGCTCGTTTGGCAATGGATTCCTGGACCGGCTGGAGCACCGCAAGCAGTCCAAGATCAACGGCGGGCGGGTCTTCCACGCAGGAGATCACACACTGTCGTTGTTTGGAATCGGATACTACGGCTCCTCCTACGTGGCGGGACTACACCCGATTTACGGATTCAATTCCGTCGATGCGGCCGACGGCTGGAAGGAGTACCCGGATACGATTGATCCCAGGCAGAAGGACCAGACGCACACGGCGCTGCTGGCGTTGAACGATGTGTGGAGGCCGGGTGAAAACCAGGAGCTTCAGCTCTCGGGGTTCTTCCGCACCTACAACCTCTCTCTTTACTCCGACTTTGGGGTCGGGCTGATCCGGCAGAGCGAGTTCCGCACCGTAACCGGCGGCAGTGCGGCGTATAAGAAGAAGTTCTCGAAGAACTTCACGCTGCTGGCCGGGACGGACTACGAGCGCGAGGCGCCGCGGCGAGACGATCTGGACCATTACAACTTCTACAATCCCGCCGACCCGAATTACTACGGACCTTTCATCAAGGTGGACGGAAACAATGTAACCATCGCTCCGGTAACGCCCTACATCGCCGGGGAGGGCGAGTTGAGCAAGTATTTTCGCTACTACCTGGGCTTGAGACGCGATGAGATTAGCATCGACAACCAGGACCTGGTGACTCCGGCCAATTCCTGGAACAAGTTGGTGGGGCTGAATTCGCCGAAAGCGACGTTAACGTTCTTTCCCGAGGAATCCTGGTGCGTTCCTCAGGTTGCCTTCAGCTTTGGCAAGTCGTTCTTCACGGAAGATCCGAGAACGGGGTCGGCCACGGGACAGGACACCGCAACCGGAGCACCGGCAGCCGTTGACCCGGTGGAGACGGCGCGCTCGTATCAGTTGGTCGCGAGCAAGACCTTCCACAAGACGGATCTGAAGCTGACACTGGGACACGAGACGCAAACCGCCGAGTACGGCAAGATCGACCCCGACGACGGATTGCAATTCGATCTGGGGCCGGGCCGCATACGCTATATGGCGGTTACGCTGCGCCAGAGCTTCATCCATGGATCGCTGCAGGCGACCTTTGAGCAGGCCGATGCGCGTGATCTGGACACGGGTCTGATTACGCCGGAGGCTCCGAGATTGATCGGCGATCTTTCCTGGACGTATCAAAAACTGCCCTACCATTTGCAGGCAAAAGGCGAATTCGAGTACGTGGGAAGGAAGGTGGTGGGGAATGGCTGCGATGAGGCGAAGCCCAACGACCTGACCACCTACTGTCTCGGCGTGCCGAACCAGGAGCTCCGGCTGGCGCTGGCGCGGCCATTTCTTGAGGGAAGAATCAACGTCGGCCTGAACATGATGATTGCCACGGGCTTTACCGGGCAAACCACGGAAAACTTCGCTACGAACTATCAACCGGGATACGTAGGTCCTTTACCGATTCCCGAAAACCCAATTGCGGAGGTCATTGGGGTGCGCATACCTTCGTACGCGAGCGTAAACTTTACCTACAGGTTTGGTCACTGAGGTCGGGTTATTGGGCGATTTCGCGATTGAGTGATTGGATGATTTGATAAACAAGCCGGTGAATCGCCGAGTTGGATTCGTCCTTGCCCGCAACATTGCAAAATTGTACAATTTGTACAGAGGGATAAGTTACATGGCTCGACGACTCACTGCCAGCCAAGCACGAGCTTCTTTCGCCGAGGCAATTAATCGCGCCAGCTTCGCCGGCGAGCGCACCATCATTCGCCGGCACGGCAAGGATGTTGCCGCGGTCGTCTCAGCAGAAGACTTAAAGATTCTCGAAGCTTTGGAAGACCGGCGGGATTTGGAAGAGGCACGCCACATCATGAAAAAGCCCGGCCGCCTGGTCTCTTGGGAGAAGATCAAAAAGGACCTGGGACTTTAAGGTGACTCCCTCTCTTGAAATCTGCGGCGGCGCCCAGGCGCAATGAAAAGTGACTATCGGGGTATGAATAGAGGAGAATTACAATGCCCTATTCCATCCGATTTACCCCGCGTGCTCTGCGTGACCTCTCGGCTCTTGAAAGAACTGTCCAGCAGCGATTGCAGCGGCACATTGATCGATTAGGCGAAAACCCTTTCCCACCCGGCGCCAAGAAGCTTCATGCGGATGACCCATATTACCGAATCCGTGTGGGTGATTATCGAGTGATCTACCAAGTCGAAGCTCGCCAACTCATAATCATCGTGGTGAAAATCGGCCACCGCAGGGAAATTTATCGTTAGTCCGGATTGCTGATCCATGCACGGAAGGGCTCAAGCACTAAATGACCCGAAGAACGGATGGCCCCATGAAAGGAGTCCTGCCTTGATTTTTTCATGCTATCGGAAGTGGCCGCGTCTGCACTTTTCAACCGCGCTGGTCACCGTTTTCCTGTTGGCCGCTATTCTACTCTCGGCGCGCCCGGCCGGAGCGGTCGAGTGGTCCACGCTTTTTACCGCACAGGATGTGCGCGATCACCTGTCAACCGTGCAAGGCCGCCAGGAGGCGTTGGAATTCTGCCGCAAAATGGGCATCACCAAGGTCTACATTGAGACTTTTCGCGACGGCTACCAGGCCGAAGAAGCCACACTCAAGGCGGCCCGCGATTTCTTTCGTCAGGCGGGCGTAAAGGTTTCCGGCTGCGTCACCACTACGGGAATTGGCAAGCCTTCCACCGGCTGGCAAACTGCCGTCTGCTACACGCATCGCCAGAATCAGGAACGATTGGAGTCGATCTTTCGCTTTGCCGCCGCCCTGTTTGACGAAATCATGATGGACGACTTCTTTTTCACCGACTGCGAATGCTCGGAATGCGCGGCGGCGAAAGGTGGGCAAAGCTGGCAGCAATACCGCGAGAAGTTAATGCTGCAAATGAGCCGCGAGCGCATTGTGGGCCCCGCGCACGCCGTGAATCCCAACGTAAAAGTCATCATCAAGTTCCCCCAGTGGTACGACCGTTTCCAGGAGCGCGGCTATGTGCCGGACGAAGAAGCGGCAATTTTCGACCGTATCTGGGTGGGCACGGAACTCCGTGATCCCGCATCCAATGAGTGGGGGAACAAGCAGCAGTACGAGGGCTACTTCATTTATCGCTGGCTCGCCGATTTGGGCGGACCCAAGACCGGCGGTGGCTGGTTTGACCCATTCGGCGCCACGCCCGCGCTCTACCTCGATCAGCCGCTGACCACGATTCTGGCAGGTGCTCCCGAGGTTTTCCTCTTTCACTACGGCATGCTGATCTCGCCGGAATACCAGGCGCAGGCGGGAGCACTCGCGGCGCGGCGCGTCCAGTATGAAAAGCTCGCTACATTGGTATCGGGTTGGACGGGCATTGCCACCTACAAACCCGTCTCCAGCGATCCCGGCGAGGAAGCCTACGTTCTGGATGAGATCGGCATGTTGGGAATTCCCGAGGCCCCGACCGCGCATTTTCCCCAAGGCGCACCGGCCGTAATCCTCACGACGCAGGCGCTGGGAGATGCTGAGCTTGTGCCCAAGCTTGTGCGTTTTCTCACCGCCGGCGGCACCGCCTTCATCAGCCAACCGCTCGCGCACCGGCTTAACGGTGACCCGCGACTGCCCACCCCGGCCGCGCTCGACCTTGAAAAAGATCACTATGTGAAAACGCTCCAAGTTGGCGGTGGCAAGGTTGTGGTATTCTCTGACGCCTTACCGCACTTGGCGCACGTGGATGCGCAAAATCGCATCGAGCAACTTACGCCCGAGCTCCGCGACGCACTGGAAAATTTGCGCCGCCAGGTTGCGGATTTCACCGTCACCTCGCTTGACGCGCCTCCGCGGGTTGCCGTCTACCCGCTGGGTGGGCACGTCGCCGTGGTGAACTATTCGGAGCTGCCCGTTGCCTGCCGATTGACCGGACTCGCCGGCATGGCGCACAGATTAATTCGACTTTACGCCCTCGAAGGCGCCACGCTGGCATCCGATGGCGGAACGCTCCGGCTACCACCCCATTCCGCGCTGGTGGTGGAGTAGGGAACTCGGGATTCGGGGCTCGGGAAGAACAGGGGGGAGCCGCGATTTCAACGGGGACAATCAGGTTTGCGAGAAAATGCTCAGCCCCGCCGAAATCGCGGGCACGACGAGTTTCATTTGGTATTCATAATTTCGGGAGGCATTCATGAGCAAGATGACGCGGCGGGATTTTCTGGAGGTCACTGGAGCCGGTTTGGGCAGCCTGGCGCTGAAGGATAGCTCCATGCTTACCGCCCAGTCGGGGGAGATATCTGATTCGCTCGCCCCGCTTTACCAAAAGTTCCTCGATCCCGACAGAAAATACAGCATCCGGCCGTTCTGGTTTTGGAATGGCGCCCTGACCGGCGAGGAGTTGAAACGCCAGATTAACCAGATGGTCGAGAACGGCGTTTACGGCGCTTACGCCCACAATCGCGATGGCCTCCAGACTCCGTATTTGTCGGAAGAGTGGTGGAAGGTGCTGGGGGAAGGCTTGCAGGCCGCCAAGGAGGCCGGATTTTCCCTCTGCATGGTGGATGAGTTTGAGTGGCCTAGTGGTGAGGCGCGCGATTACTGGTTGCCGGGCATCAACAAAAGCCGCGTGATCGAAGCCAATCCCGAATTCCACACGCGACGCATGCGGTCAGCAGAGAGCATCGTGCATGGACCAACCCGGTGGAGTTTGCCCGTTACCGAGAAGACCGTCGCGGTGGCCGCCGGGAAGCGCCTGGGGCCGGACCGCCTGGATGGGAATACCCTGCAAGCCTTGAGTTGGGAGAAGGGCGCCAAAGAAGTTTCATGGGAGGTGCCGGAAGGGGAATGGCTCATCATCGCTTACGACCTGGTGCCCGCGGTGGCGGAAATGGGCAGGGTTGACCTGATGAACCGTGAGGCCATTGCTACATTTATTAAGATCTATTACGAGGAGTTCTACAAACGTTATAACCAGTATTTTGGCAACGCCATGCCCGCCACCTTTGCCGATCACGAGGGTTCCTTCGGAGGCAAGCTGCCCTGGACGCCGCTCCTTTTTGAGACCTTCCGGCGCAAGGCGGGTTATGAGCTTGTTCCCCACCTTCCCGGCCTCATCTACGACATTGGCCCCATGACGGAGAAAGTCCGTTGCGATATCGAGGACACGGTTAGCGAATTGTATTCCGAAAGTTTCTTCAAACAGGTCAGCGACTGGTGCCGCCAGCACAACATCTATCACTCGGGCCATGTTTGGGAAGAATCACTCTTCTGGGGACCTGACCGGCAAGGCGACTTCTATCGCATACTGCGCTCCCTCACTCATCCCGGGTGCGACACCTTGTTCGAATGGGGGCACGATTCCGGCTGGCTTCGGGAGGTGACGTCGGTTGCTGCTTTCGAGGGGACCCACGTGGTTTGCGAAAACCAGGGCGTGCAGGGCAGTGAATCCTACCTGAGCCCGGAAAGGATGCGCCGGGTTTCCAATTGCCTGGGCGCCTGGGATATCGGCGAATTCATTCCCCACGCCTTCAATTATGACCTGACGCGCACCAACTATCCGCCCGACTGGTTCCGCGCGCAGCCTTTCCTGCCGTGGTTTCGCGCCTATGCGGACCAGATGCGGCGCATCAGCTTCATCAATCGGGAAAGCCAGCGCCTGGCCGACATCGTTTTACTGTATCCACAAGTTTCCATTTGGGGGCAAGCGGCGCGGACGTTCAGCGAGGATCGCACAATCAACATTATGGCGAATTCCAACTGGAGCCCCGATGCGGTGGAGACCAGCGAGCAATACGAGGACATCAAGATGCGCCTCACCCGAGCGCGGTACGACTTTATGGTCGCGGATGATGACTACCTCGCCAAAAGTGAGTTCAAAGGCAGGCGCCTGCGCATCAACCGTTCGGAGTTTCAGGTGTTGATTCTCCCCCCCATGTCGACCACGCGCCGGAGCACGGCCATGCGGGTGCGCGACTTTTACCGGGCGGGCGGAACCGTCATAGCCCACCGCCGGCTTCCCTATACCTCAGTCGAGAGCGGGCGCGATGACGCGGAACTAAGTGCCATCTGGGAAGAGGTGTTCGATCTTCATCCCTCCGTTGAACCTTACGTTATGCGCAAAAATGACAGCGGCGGGTACTCTTATCGGGTCCAAGGTTTCGCTGCCGACCTCGTGGAAATCATTCGCGAGATCGTGGATCCTGGCGTCGAATTGGTGGAAGGCCCGGACGATCGCCTGTTCACGATGCACAAGCGCCACGACGGCGTGGACCTCTACTGGGTCGTCAACGACAAGCCTGAACCTCGCACCCACCTGCTGCGATTCAAGGCGAAGGGCCGCCCGGAAAAATGGGAGGCGCCAACGGGAAAACGCTCACCCCTCTTCTATGAAACGCAGGGTAACAAGACCCTCATGCGCCTGGCCTTGGGGCCCTGGGATGCCGCTTACGTGGTGTTTGATTCCACGGGCGCGGAGCAGTCCCTGGCTCTTGCGGAGACCAACCTGGAAGAGTTTCAGGTATTGCGCGCTGACGAAAAACAACTTGTGGTGCACGGGCGCGGAGTTCCCGGCGATAAAACCGGGTACGTTGAATTACAGAAGGACACGGGGCGCTACCGGGGAGAGTATCATTCCAAAAGCGCTGCCCCGCTCGAGATTTCGAGCGCGTGGAACGTCACGGTGGAAGCACCCACTATCGACTTGCAGTATGCGCAAGTCCGCGAAGATCCCGCGGGCCGCGGCTTGCAGGAACGCTGGTACGCGAAGACCGGCGACCGGGCAAGTTGGAACCGCCTTTGGCTTTCTCCCCAGATGCGCTCCATCCGGAAGTGGAATGTGATTGGCCTGTTCCCGAATCCGGATGACTGCGGCTTGGAGGAAGAGTACGCGCCGGAGAATGACGAGCGCGTCGATTATGCCAAGGCCTACATCGGCAACCAGCGCCAGCAAATCTACTGGGTGGAATTTAACTCGGGTGAAGAATCCATTGGGCCGGTCAATCCGCTAACTGGAATCCTCACGCCCGGGGGTGGACCCTACGCCCCGTCGAGCTTCATCGCCGATTATGGCCGGGCGATTCGGACGACGGTGTGGCAAGGAACGGTTTACATGCAAACGAACGTTTACCACCCTCAAGGCGGCGAGGCGGTGATGCTGCTGGGAGCGCCTCACCCCACCACGGTTTTCGTGAATCATGAAAAAGTCTATTCGCGCTTCGTGCGCCCCGCCTACTTTGACCTCATTGACGGGTTTGCCGTACGCATTCCCATCAAACTTAAGAGCGGCTGGAATAGTGTTCTTATCAGGTTCCTCCACAACAGTCCGGATGAAGGCAGGGCGGCGCAACTTACCTGCCGCATCGAGCAGGCAAATGGCACCATCATCGAAGGCCTGATGGCGAATTCAAGAATTGCCGATGATCCGCAGACGTCGCCGCAAGGCTATCGCTGGCTGAATTTCGCGATTCCACCCGTGGCGCGCACGCTGCATATCCCCGCGTTTCGAGATGCTTTCCTGGTGTTTGTAGGCAATAAACAGGTTCCGGCGGCAGCGGAAATCACTCTCCCCCGCGGCACGCGTATGGTGACTTTACGGGTCAGTGCGCGGGAGGCGCTTGATCGTCCCTTCACGATTTCCACAACGCCGGCAACACTTCCACTGGGAACGTGGAAGGTGCCGGGGCTGGAAAACTTTTCAGGGACGATGGTCTATGAGAAGACCGTGGACGTGCCGGCGTCGATGCTAACCGAGCGTGTGCTGCTCGATTGCGGCGTGGTGGGGGTGTGCGCGGAAGCCTGGGTGAATGGCAACGCCGTGGGCAAGCGGCCGTGGAGCCCGTTCGTTTTCGAGGTGACAGAACAACTCCATCCCGGGAAAAACCAAATAAAGGTTCGGGTGGCCAATACGGAAGGCAACGCCCGCGCGGTGGGACCATGGGTCGACAATCTCGCGAATATCGATATTGATGGCTGGCACGGACCGGCGCGCCTGGTGCCATTCGTTGAACGCGAGATCATCTGCGAAAAACTGTAGGAGGCAGGTGGTAGATCGAATGAGGTATGTGGGTGGAAGGCCCCCACCTGCCACCTACGATCTACCACCTACCGCCCCAAACCATCAAACCCCTTGGCAACCCTACGCCTTTTCTGGTAATCCTTATACACTGGGTGTGATGAGCAATCCTCAGGGGGCGCAGTAGCCGCAGGCCCGGCCATTGAATATGGTTGTCTGATTGTCCCTACGACCCACGTCGACAGGATGGGCTGGAAAGATCGGGAGTGGTTGCATATCTTCGGAAGCAGGAAGGGTGGCTTTCCATGATCGAAGTTGAAAACCTTAGCAAACGTTACGGACCCACGTTGGCCGTTTCCGGCGTGAGCTTCAATGTGCAGAAGGGTGAGGTGCTGGGCTTTCTCGGCCCCAATGGCGCCGGGAAGACCACGACCATGCGCGTGATTACCGGATTCTTCCCCCCAACGTCGGGAAAGGTTCGCGTGGCCGGCCACGATGTGGTGGACGAGTCCCTGAAGGCAAAGCGGTGCACCGGTTATCTCCCCGAAGCTCCTCCTGTTTATCCGGACATGACAGTGGTGGAGTACCTGGCCTTTGTGGCGCGGATCAAAGGTGTACCGCGAAGCAATTTGAAATCCCGGCTGAACGAGATTGTGGAAAAATGCGCGGTGGGAAACGTGCGCAATCGGCAGATCGGGAAACTCTCCAAGGGTTACCGGCAGCGGGTGGGTTTGGCTCAAGCGCTGATCCACAACCCCGACGTACTGGTTCTCGACGAACCCACCGCGGGGCTTGACCCCAAGCAAATCATCGAGACCCGCGAACTGATTACCGGACTGGCGGGCCAGCACACGGTGATCCTGAGCACGCACATTCTGCCGGAAGTCTCGAAAACCTGCCAGCGCGTGGTGGTGATCAATGCCGGGCAGATTGTGGCCGTAGGTACGCCCAACGAACTCATGCGGCGGCTGCAAGGGTTTGAAACCGTCCTCGTCACCGTGGAAGGTCCGGCGGCCTCCATCATCGAAAAGTTCCAGCGCGTTGGCGGCGTGAACTGGGTCGAACCCCGCGAATCCCATGAAGGCCGGGTGACCCTGGAAGTCCGTTCCGAAAAGGACAAGGATGTACGCGCAGAACTGGCGCGCGCCACGGTGGAATCCGGCTGGAAGCTTTACGAGCTGAAAACCACCGGTTTGAGCCTGGAGGAAATCTTCCTGAAGCTCACCACCAAAGATTTGATTGAAGAGGCCGCACCGCGAGTAGAAGAAGCGGCGAATTGAAAGAGCAGGGATTAGGGGTTAGGGATTTTGGGGTGGGTTGCTCGATGCTGGGGATCAAGTGTTGGCTTTTCCCGAACCCCTAAGCCCTGACCCCTAAGCCCTAACATGAAAG
Organism: Acidobacteriota bacterium; assembly: GCA_003165615.1. Next base: position 11,796 of record PLWR01000504.1, read on the forward strand.
GAAACACACCATGCGCAATGTCATGGCGATGGCAGGGAAGGAATTGCGGGCTTACTTCCATTCGCCGATCGCCTACCTGGTCATGACCGTATACACCGTGATATGCGGGTTTGTCTTTTACAGCTCCACGGCTTTCTTTGCCCTCCAATCCTCACGCATGGAGGCGCAGGGTGGAATGGGCGCGCCGCCCTTGAGCCTGAATGAATATATCATCCGGCCCATTCTGGGTGGCGTGCTTACAGTGGTGCTGCTCTTCCTGATTCCGCTCATCACCATGAGGCTTTACGCCGAAGAGAAGCGCTCGGGGACCATCGAACTCCTGCTCACCTCCCCGCTCACGGACATGGAAATCATCCTGGGAAAATATCTGGGCGCCATGATTCTGTTTGCGATCCTCGAAGCCTTGACGTTTGCCTACTTCACGGTTCTCTTTATTTATGGGAATCCCAATGCCAAACCGCTTCTCGCCAACGCGCTGGGGATGTTGCTTTATGGCGGCGCGCTGATGGCGCTGGGCATGTGGTTTTCCACGTTCACCAAGAATCAGATCATTGCGGGCTCGGTGGGATTGGCCGCATTCCTGCTCCTCTACCTTCTTGACTGGGTAAGTGCGTACTCCCAAAGTACCGTCGGGCAGGTGATGTCTTATATGGCGCTAACCACCCATTTTGACAATTTCGCGAAGGGCGTTATCCAATTGAGCGACGTGGTGTATTACCTCTCGGTCGTCATTCTGGGAATTTTCCTGACCGCGCGCTCCGTGGAAGCACTGAAAGGGAGGCCGTAGCCATGGCCGGGAAAGATCGTATTGCTGACCGCACCGGACAACAAATTTTGACGGGAGCAAATTTTGCTCTCTACACGCTCATTGTGATTGCCCTCATCGTCCTGGTGAACTGGTTTGTGAATAACCACGACAAGCGATGGGACATGACCCCCAACAAGAAGTACAGCCTCTCGGACCAGACGCGCAAAATACTAAAAGGCCTGAGCCAGGACGTGACCATCTACGCCTTTGACCAGGAGCGCAGCTTCGGTGAACGCCGCGACGTTCTGGGGATGTATGAATCCGCCTCGAACCGGGTGAAAGTGAAATACGTTGACCCTAATCGCCAGCCGGCCCTGGCCAAGGAATTCGCTGTACGCAGCTATGGAACCATCATCCTGGCTGCGGGAGACCGCCATTTCGAGGCGCAGGGCGCCACGGAAGAAGGTATCACCAACGCCCTCATCCACGTCCTCACTGGCCAAAAATCCATCTATTTCACCCAAGGCCACGGCGAACACGACCCCGGCAGCAGCGAAGATATGGGCTATTCCTCTGCCAAGCAGCAGATGGGAAACGAGAATTTCCAGGTCAACACGGTGAACCTGGCGGAGAAAAATGTAGTGCCCTCGGACTGCACTGTGCTGATTATCGCCGGGCCGCAGAAGGATTTTCTAACCCAGGAAGTGGATGCGATTCGAAAATACGTGGCGGCGGGCGGACGGGTTTTGATGCTGTTGGACGCCCTGGCGGATCCCCATGCGGAAAAGCCTGAAAATCTTGAAAAACTGCTGGCGGATTGGAATGTGACCGCCCAAGCCGACTTGGTGATTGATCCCTCCGTTAGCATTATAGGCGCCGGACCGGGCCTTACGATCGTGCGCAAATACGGCGCTAATCCTATAGTTAAACCCTTGGCGGGGTCTATGACGCTGTTCCCCCTGGCGCGCTCCTTTGAGATCGGCAAGGAGTCCAAGCCGGGTGTCACAGCCGACTGGTTGTGCCAGACTTCCGACGACGGCTACGGCGTGGCCGACTTCAATGCCAAAATGCAAGACCTGACTTTTCGCCAGGGGAAGGACCTGAAGGGCCCGATGAACGTCGCCGTCGCGGGGACGGTAAGTGACGCCGGCGAAGGCAACCCGGCGCCGAGCACGCCAGCAAAGTCGGGCGAAGGACGTTTTGTGGCGATCGGGACCTCCGCGCTGGCTGCTAATGCTTACCTGCACGTCCGGCAGTTTTCCAACCTCGACCTGTTTATGGGTTCGATTGACTGGCTTGCGTCGCAGGAAGACCTTATTTCCATCCGTCCGCAGCCTCCGGAATCACAACATCTGAGCATGACTTTGGAACAGATGCGCCGCGTACTCGTTCTGGGTGTGTTCGGAATCCCCATCCTGATTGTGATGGCAGGCGTGTTGGTGTGGTGGGAACGCCGATGAAAATCCGAAAATTCCTGCCAACTCTGATTGCCCTGGTGGCCCTGGCCGCCACTTGGGGAGCATTTACCTATTACGACAAACACAAGGGCAGTGAAAAACCCGCCGCCGAAACCACTAATCAGGAAAAGATATTTTCCCTCGATGCGCAGCACATTCAGTCCATCACCTTCAAACCTCGCGACGGCGATGCTTTCTCCTGCCGCCGCGAGGGTGGGAAGTGGACCATCACGGATCCTCGCCACCTGGATGTGGACCAAGGCAACTTCTCGGGGATTCTGAACAGCTTGACCACCGCCGCCATCGACCAGGTTGCTGACCCAAACCCCGCCAGTTTGAAGGATTTTGGCTTGGATCCCCCCAGCTTCACACTGGAAATCACCACCGACGCCAAGCCGCAGTCCTTCACTCTGCTGCTGGGCGACGACACACCCACCAGTGGCGGTTTGTATGCGCAGGTCAGCGGAAGCCCGCGTGTCTTCACCCTGTCGAGTTATCTAAAGTCTTCCCTGGAAAAGAAAATGTTCGATCTTCGCGACCGCCGGGCGTTGACCCTGGAAGCGGAGCAACTTCAGAAGATTGCGGTTGAGTACAAGGGAACACACTGGACGCTGGAAAAGAATCCTGAGGGGATATGGGATTTGGTGCTCCCACCCTCCGTGCGGGCGGACCGTTTCACCGTAGACGGATTAGTCAGCCAATTGCGCGGCCTGACCATGCAGACCATCGCCGCCGAGGACAAAAAGAAAAATGGCGACTATGGATTGGGCTCACCGGAATTGCACCTGGAATTGACGGGCAGCGGGGGAACGCAAACGATCGTAGTGGGCAAAAAGGAGAAAGATTCGGAGCGCTATTTCGCCACGAATTCCGCGCTTGACCCGGTTTTCACGCTGAATTCCGAATTCGTCACCCAATTCAAAAAGGACCAGGCGGATTTGCGCGAAAAAGACCTCTTTTCATTTTCCGCGTTCGACGTAAAACGCGCAGAATTGGACACGCCCAAGGGTCATTGGGTTTTCCAGCGGCAGGGTAATCAGTGGAAACAGACCGCGCCCAAGTCCAGGAATGTGAATTCAGATAAGATGGATACCCTCCTGACCCACTTGCGCGACTTGCGTGCGGATTCTTTCCCCAAGGGCGGCAATCTGGCGGACTTCGGCCTGGCAAAGCCGGCTTACCGGTTCAGTATCCAATACGGAGACAAGAACGCTACGGAGATTGTGGAGGCGGGGAAATCCGGCGATCACGTTTACGCGCGGAAAACCACCGACCCGCTGCCCAGCGAGCTTCCTAAGACAGCGTTGGATGATGTGGAAAAATCTCTCGGCGAGCTCTAAAGAGCAGTGGCGAGTGACAAGCAACTGAAAAACGAAACTCGCCGCGATTTTCGAGTTTCGATTTTCGAATTTCCGTCCTTGCTGGCCCGTCACTGCCCTTACCTATTCTTCCACACCGGCTTGCGTTTCTCGATGAGTGCGCGCAGACCTTCCTGGGAATCCTGAAGATCAAACAACTGGTTCAAGAAGATGTCCTGGGCTCGCTTGAGCGCCTCTTCAAAGGGCCGCCACGTGCCTTCGAAAACTACGCGCTTGAGCAGCGTCAGCACCGGCCCGCTCTGTTCGGAGATGCGCTTCACCAGCGCATCCACCGTTTCCTGCAGCTTTTCCTTCGGCACGACGCGATTGACCAGGCCCAACTGTTGCGCTTTTAAGGCGTTGATGGGATCTCCGGTAAGGAGCAGCTCCATGGCGGCGCGCGGCCCGATGACGCGGGGGTAAACAACTGCGCCCATGGGCGGAAACACGCCCAGCTTGATTTCCGGCTGGCGAAACTGTGCATTCTCGGTGGCAATCACCAAATCGCTGAATGCCGCCAACTCCGCTCCGGCGCCCGAAGCCACACCATCCACCACGGCAAGCACGGGTTTGGAGAGCTCCAGCATGACGCGAAAGACGCTGTGGAATGCGTCCATCATCTGAAACACCGTCTGCTGCGTGTACCCCTCCGCGCCCACTCCCATGGAGAAGTAGCCCTCGCATTCCGGGGCGGCATCCAGCAGGATCAGCCGCACGTCCTCGCGGACGGAGAGGCTTTCAATAGCTCGCGCTATTTCCCGGAGCATTTCGATGTTCATGACGTTTTGCTTGGGCCGATTCAAGGTGAGATGCGCCACTACTCCCGAATCATCCCAACGGATGAATTTGAAGTTTTTCTTCTCTTCTTCCTGTCTTGCCCTGAGGGCTTGTTCGATCGATTCGTCCGCCATGTGTCCTCCTAATTCGGGGTTAGGGATTGGGGGTTGGGGGTTAGGGACTCGGCACAAGGTTCGATCTATGAAGGTCCATGGACTATGCGGAAGTCCACAGAGCGGACCCGAATCCCTAACTCCTAATCCCTAACCCCTGACTCCTAACCCCTAACCCCTGCTTTACTTCAGTTTACCGCCGCATTTCCCGCAATAGTCAAACTTTTCTGGGATGCCTTTGGCCCCACAGTCAGGGCACTTGCGGGTGTTGGCGCCCCAAAGGAACTCGCTGGATTTCCCCGCCGCCGCCAGCTCGCGTATATGCTTGGTGTCCGGGGGGCGCTTTTCAATAAAGGCCTGGACGCCTTCGTAAGGCTCCCAGGAAGTGGCGTGCACGGCAAGCCAGTCGCGCGCGTGGCCCGTGGTGAGCGTCCATGCCAGATCTTTCCACATGTCCAATTGCTGGCGCGTGTAGCGCGTGCACTCCGGGAATTTCTGGATCAACTTTTTGGCCAGGGCGTTCACCGCTCGATCCAGTTGCTTGAGCGGGACAACTTGATTCACCAGCCCCCAAATCAGCGCCTGGTCGGCGGTGACTTCGTCGCAAGTCAGCAGCATCTCTCGCGCCCGCCGCTCGCCGATGACCAGCGGCAACCACTGGGTTGCGCCCCAGGCATCCACCAAGCCCACGCGCGTACCCATCTGCATGAAGCGGACGTGGTCCGCCGCGATGGCCAAATCCGCTGCCAGGTTCCAATCGTTCCCCGCACCTGCCACCACGCCGTTCAGCCGGGCAATGGTGGGCTTGCCCAGGTGGCGAAATAGAGTGAGCGCCTCGGCAAGCAAGCCTTGAAACTTCCAGAAATTCCGCGGACGGCGGAGGAATTCCTTGGAAAATTCCTTGGCATCGCTTCCCGAGCAAAATGCCTTCTCGCCGGCGCCGGTAAGCACCACCACTCCCACGGCATCATCCAGGGCGGCGTCGCGAAAGGCTTCCGTCATCTCGCGCAGGGTGTCGGAGGAATAGGCGTTGTAAATTTCCGGGCGGTTCATCGTGACGCGTGCAATTCCATCCTTTTTCTCATAGATGATGTCAGCAAACGCAAATCGCGATGCGGCTTGTCCGGTAAACTCCATGAATGACTCCGCTTCCCTGATTCCCAGGCGGGCTTAAAGCTCCCCGCATGATATGGATTGATGCTACCACAGCCAAATCCTGGGGGGTAGTGAACGGCAACTCCCTCGGGATTTGGGTAAACCTGCGCTATGATGGAAGTGTGAGGTGTTCTGATGAATCCCCCCAAATACTGGTTTCTCATTCTGTTCTTACTGGTCATGGGTTGCGCCGGAAAGCAGCCCACCGAGTCCGTCTACGACGAGAAGGCGGATGCACACCGGGACGTTGCCGCGGCAATTACGAATGCCGAGGGGAGCAAAAGGAATGTTGTGCTCATCTTTGGCGCTAACTGGTGCCCCGACTGCCGCGCGCTACATGCACAGATGCACAAGCCTGAGCTCGCTTCGATCATCGACAAGAATTTTGTCGTTGTCGAGATCGATCTGGGGCGCGAGGATAAAAACCTGGATTTGGCCGAGCATTATCATGTGCCCATCAAGCACGGAATCCCGGCCCTGGCAGTATTGGACTCGCAAGGGAAACTTCTGTTTGCAATGGAACAAGGGCAATTTGCCGACGCCCGCAACATGAGCTACGAAAGCATCAAAGCCTTTTTTGAGCAGTGGAAGCCAAGCCATTAATCGGGTGATCCGATGATCGGGTGATCGGGAGAACACGAAGTTTGCTTGGAGGATTTCCGCTCATCCGATCACCGGATCACCCGATCACCAGATCCCCCGATGACCTTGACGCTCCCCGAGGTGTCAATTAGACTGGCGATTCAACTAACGAAGAAGGATCAATGAAAAAAGAAACGATAATTACAGCGGTGATTTTCTTCGCGGTGGGTTTTCTGACGGGGTACATGTATCTTGCTCAGAAAAACTGGAACGCCCGTCAGAAGGATGCGCAGACTGCGGCGACACCTTCCGAAATGCCACCGGCAGGCGCCCCCTCCGCCCCCATGGCTGGGGCGATGCCGCAGCAGGGCTTGCCGGAGGGCCATCCTGCCATTGACAGTTCGACAATCATCCAGCAGTTGGAGGGCATGGCAGCGCAGAATCCCAAAGACGTCGATGTCCGCTTAAAGCTCGCCAATTTTCTGTACGATCAAAAGCAGTACAGCAATGCTATTGAATGGTACCAGCGCGCGCTGGAACTTGATCCGAAGAATGTCAATGCCCGTACCGATTTGGGCACCGCATATTTCTATATGGGTCGGCCGCAGGATGCCCTGCGCGAATATCACAAGTCTCTCGCGATCGATCCCAAACACGAATCGACCATGCTCAATGCCATCGTCGTAAACCTGGAGGGCACTCATGATCTGGTCGCGGCGCAAAAGGCATGGGACCGTTTATACAAACTGAATCCCAACCATCCTGCCCTGGCGGGTTTAAATGACCAGATTAGTGCCGCTCGCGCATCCGGCAGCCCGGCAGGACCGCACTAGGTGCTGGGTACCGGGTTCTGGGGGCTGGGGAAGAACCCAGAATCCAGTACCTAGCCCCCAGTCCCTGGGTTCCAGGCATCCCTCCGGGGGGAAAGGCCGTCTGACCTCTTATGGGGAGTTTTCTCTTCGACATTCTTGCCTTCGTTATCGCGGGGTACTTTCTCCGGGCGATAGTGCGAAGTCTCGGGTCTCTCTTCCCGTCACCACGGGTTCACGTCCGGACCTCGGGGGGCGGGCCGGCAACGTCCACTTCCTGTGTGCCGCATCGTGGAGAAATGGCTCGCGACCCTGTGTGCGGCATGTTTGTTTCCACGGAACTCCCCCATCAACTGAGGCGCGGCAAGGACACGCTGCACTTCTGCTCGCCCGAGTGTCTGGAAAAATTCCAAAAGGATGCTGAGCATGTTGCTTCCTGACAACCTGATCCGCGTGGTCCTGCGGCCCGCGGGGGGAATGGTGCTTCTACTGGCGGCGCTGGCCGGCGGCACGGTGGCGCAAGGAGCGGGGGGCGGCGTAATGTTAGCCCGCAAATACCGGTCCGGCCAGTCAATTGTCTATGCAACCAAGGTCAGCACGAACTCGAAGATCGACTCCAATCCCCCCGAGTTGAAAAACTTCTTCCCGCCCATGCCCACCAACTTGCGCCTGAACCAGCAAAGTACCGTGACGGTGTCAAACGTGCACCCGGATGGCGCGGCGGATGTTCAGCACCGCTTCGACAAGTTTGAAATCCAATCCGACCTCGGGACGCTTCCGGAAAACATCCGCGACTCCGTAACTCAGGCCCAACAGGAAGTGAGCCAGCGGGTGGTGGGGGAGACACTGACCGCTCATTACGATCATGACGGCCGGCTGGTGGATTTCGATGGCGCCGACAATTTCTTCCGGGACATCGATGCTCCGGTGCGAGAACCGCTGGTGCAGATGCTGCGGCTCTTCCTGGAACAAATGGGTGGGCAGTCGCTCTATCCGGACCACCGCGTCAAGGTGGGCGAAGAATGGTCGCAAAATCTTGATGCCCAACCGCTCAAGGACTACCCTTTCAAGGTGGGAGGGAAAAGCACCCTGCACTATTCCGGCAAGACGCGCTACCAGGGAGTGAAGGCGGCCATCGTGGATTATCACTTCGAAAATACGCTCACGCCCGCCATGGCAGGCCTGCGCAAGGGGGGCGCACTTCCCCAACTTGAAGCCATGGGGATGCGGCTGGACATCCAGATCAGCGGAAAGGGGCAGGGCCGGATTCTAGTGGCGCTGGACGACGGCCGCGTGCTCCAAAATCATTCCACCCTGCACCAGACCCTCAGCGCCACCATGAAAGGCAACGAAGGATTCGTTGAGCCCACAGAACAGCTTCCCCGGCTCGAAATCCAGTCCGACACGGTGATGGAAGTTGAGGGAAGCAAGCCTTAGCAAGCCTCCGGCGCACCACACAAGATGAAAATGCTCCCCTCCTTGACAAGGAGGGGCCGGGGGTGGTTGACCTGCGATTCCGTGCCCACCAACCCCTAACCCCCTCCTCAGCCGAGGAGGGGAGCAATTTTCATGGCTGAAATCTTTATTGACAAAGCGGCAAGTGTCCCTATAATCGGCAAGAGTTTCACCCAACTCAGGCGAACGCAAAGGAGAGAATGCATCAGAGCATCAGCACGGCTTGGCCCGTGGTTCTCAGTGTCGCCGGATTTGATCCCTCGGCCGGCGCCGGAATCATGGCCGACCTCAAGACTTTCGCGGCGCATAATTGTTATGGTGTCGCGGCCATCACCGCTTTGACTGTCCAGAACACTCAGGGGGTGGCATCCGTCCACCCGGTTGACCCAACGGTGCTGAGAGAGTCAATCCTGTCCCTTCTTTCCGACGGCCGGGTAAAAGCCCTCAAGCTTGGAATGCTCTGTAACCAGTCCATCGCTGAAGTCGTTCGCGAGATTCTGGAGTCAAATCCCGATCTTCCTGCCGTGCTCGATCCCATCGTGCGCTCTTCCAATAATTATGACCTGTTGAACGCGGCGGCCCTGGACTTCATCCGGCGGCGATTGCTCTCCCGCGTGGCGGTGGTGACACCGAACCTGGCGGAAGCAGCGGCGCTGGCTGAAATCCCCGTCGATAGTCTCGACAGTATGAAGGCTGCGGCGCGCAAATTGGTTGAGTTGGGTGCGCGCGCCGTGGTGGTGACCGGTGGGCACCTCGAGAAGGCCATCGACGTTTTCTTTGATGGGACGACGATGGAAGCTTTCGCCGGTGACCGCATCAAACCGGACAACACCCACGGTACCGGTTGCACATTTTCCTCCGCCGTTGCCGCCAATCTCGCCCTCGGACGCCAGTTGCGCGATGCGGTGGTGATGGCCAAGGCCTATGTGGTGGAAGCCATTCGCCAGGCCTTCCCCGTGGGGCCCGGCCGCATTCCGTTAAACCACCTCTACCGCATGACCCAACCTGCCCGCGTCACGGACCACTCCCCCGCCGCTGAAACTGCGCACTAACCCGGATTTCTCTGTCCAAGTTTGGAAAGGCTGTCTAAGGATTCGGGGCAGCTCGCCCAGGCTGCGGCGCGATGGAGAAGGTGGTCCAGGGATAGGCATCCATGTCGCGCAAGAGGGCTTTTTCCCAGGAAAATCCAGAATGTTGACGCAAGTATTCGACGGCCTTGAAGCTGAGGCCGCACGCGTGCCCAGCCGCCGCAGTAAAGGACATGTGTTCGGCCATGGTGGCGTCCGCGACTTTGTTCTGCACGGCGCCCGCCGCCCCGTACGGCGGCTGCCACGGCATCGCCCCGCGGGGCGAAAGATCAATGTGGCCGCAGAGAGAGCGCTCGTCCGCGTCTTCTTTCTTTTCGAATGTGTCATAGTGGTCGGCTAGGAAACCCTGCGCGGCGGCCACATCAATCTTCCCCTTGTACTGCGCCATCAACTGTTCCCAGCGGACGTGCCGGGCGTTGGCGCTGTCCGCCATATCCGTGACATCGAAGTCGGTTTCCTCCTTTACCAGCTTGGGGTCGGAGGGAAAATTTGAACCCACAAAATAGCCGTCCGAGGTGCGCAGCAGCGTGGCGTTCTTGAGTCCCAGTTCGAGGCTCGCGATTTCATTGGTCTTACGATCGGCCACCAGCCAGTTGTTGGCGTAGCCGCCGTTGTTCCCCTCCTTCATGATGTGCGCGAAATCATCGATGGAGGCGGCATATTGCATGGCCTTGCGCGCCCGGATAAATTCCGGGATACCGCTGGGATCGTAACCCGAAAAGTGCGAAATGGTGGTTTCGGTAATCATGATCCCGGCAGAGTTGATGCCAAAATCGTCGCCACTGTGAATGGCGCCGGGGAAGCCATCCATCAGCATGTGCTGGCCGCTTGCCGGTGCGATATCGAAAATGATGGTCCAACGCGCGCCGTCCAGATAACTGGTCCAATCGTTGTGGGCGATGATGACCTTGCCATCCTTCGTGTAACTACCCGTGGCCACGAAGGCGCTGCATCGCTCCGGCAAAGCCAGCGCGGCGGAGGTGCTGGCGAGATGCTGCTTATCATATTCCTTTACGTAGTAGCCCCATTCGCAGAAGGCATTGAGCGCTACCACATCCCAAAGGTCCAGTTTTACACCCTTCGCCCGCAAACCCTCGCTGATGCCTTGCAGCTCCTCGCGATACTCCGATTCGATGTGCGGCCACATCATGTCGCGCGCGGCATTGCGGAAAAACTTCCAATCCTGGTTGCTCTCGCGAGTCTTCTCCAGGGCCACCACTCTTTCCGCGTGCAGAATCTCCGGGGCCAAAAGGTATCCGTGCTGGAACCCAATATTGAAAGGCGTCCCCTCCAGATGCACGAAAATCCAACCATTCTGCGCGGGCTGGCGGAAGGCTCCCTGCATATTCGCATCGAGGTTGGCCTGTTTGGAAAACAGGGGCAGAGCGGCAGCGATAAGAGCAACGCTTGCCAGGAGAAGGGCAAAACGGCGCATTCAGGCCTCCAAAGGCATCGTCTTCCTTTAGGGATATCCCTGAGTGACGATGGGGGTAATGGCAATTATACACGAACAGACACCGGCCACCCTTCGCGATACAATAACACTATGAAGGTTAACTTTGCTTTTGGTCGAACGGGTTTGCCCCTCGAATTACCTGAGGGTTTTGATTACCGCGTGTTGGAAGCGCGGTCGGCGGTTCCGCTGGATGACGCGGCGGCGGCCATCAAGCGAGCGCTCGATACACCCATCGGTTGCCCACTGCTGATCGAGATGGCCCGAGGCAAGCGCTCTGCGGCAATCTCGGTTTGCGACATCACGCGGCCCGCGCCCAACCGGGAAGTACTTCCTCCGGTGCTGGCCCGCTTGGAAGCGGCCGGAATTCCCCGCGAAGGCATCACCATCCTGATCGCCACGGGGCTTCACCGTCCGGCCACGGAGGCGGAGTTGCGCGAGATCTGCGGGGAAGAGACTGCCAGCCGTTATCGCGTTGTCAATCACCACGCACGCGAACTTTCCGAGCATCGCGCCCTGGGAAAGACCGCCGCCGGAACCCCTGTATATATTGACGACCGCTTTGTTTCCGCCGACCTCCACATCACTTTGGGATTCATTGAGCCGCACTTGATGCTGGGCTATTCCGGCGGACGCAAGCTCATCGCTCCCGGCCTCGCCGCGCAGGAGACCATCAAGGTCCTGCACAGCCCGCGTTTCATGCGCGATCCGCGGGCGGCCGAGGGCTCAATTGAGGACAACCCCCTGCCCCGAGAACTTTTGGAAATCGCGCACATGGCCCGGCACGATTTTCTGGTGGATGTGGCGCTGGGCCGCGGCACTCCCCGCCGCCCCATCGCCGCGGTATTTGCCGGCGACTCCGTGGCCGCGCATCGGCGAGGAGTGGAGTTTGTCTCGCGCGTCATGCTGGAAACGCTCGACCAGCCTGTCGATGCGGTGATAACGACTTCCGCCGGCTACCCACTCGATTTGACCTTCTATCAGGCCGTGAAGGGAATTACCGCCGCATCACACATCGTGAAGCCTGGCGGCAAGATCCTGTTGCTCGCGGCCTGCCAGGAAGGAGTAGGCGGACCGGAGTTTGCCCGCATGCTTGCCGAGGGATTACCCGATCATGTTTTTATGAAGAAAATCGAGGGAGTGCCGGTGACGGTGGACCAGTGGCAACTCGAAAAGCTTGCCATGGTCACTGCCCACATGGAAGTTTTATATTACGTGCCGGGCCTGCCGCGTGAATTCCACTCCGCCCTCTGGGGGAAATCCTACGCGAGCGCAGAAGAAGCCATCCGCGCACTCACCGGAACATTGGAAAGAAACGCGCGAATCGCCGTCATTCCCGAAGGGCCGTACGTCTTGGCGCGATCGGCTGCGATGGAAAATGCAACCTCTGAAGCCCTGCCGCCCCCTATGAGCTTCCAAGCGTAGTGAGAGATCCGGCCTAAACCCCAACTTGCCGGCACGCCGCTGACCACTGGCGAAGCTTTTGGGCCGTGGAATGGAGGAAACTGGTGATTTCCGCGGGACACCAGGCGGGCAAATGGCCGATGGCCTCGGCCTCCAGGAATTCCGCCAACTCCAGAACTCTTTCCGGCATCGTGCGGCTGGTGGGTTTGAACGATTCGCGCAGAATCTCCAGCAGCCAGTCCGTAAGGATCATCCCCCAGAATTCATAGCGAAGGTCATCGACGTAGTTGTGGGGATTGCGCCGGTGCTCCACCAGGGGGCGCCCAAAGGCCACGTGATACTTTGTGCCCTGCATCAAGGCCAGTAGGAAGTAACCTCCCCAGATGTCGCCGTAGCGATCCAGCTTGCCGCCGGGAACCGGCCAGGCCATGGTGACAAACACAAAGGCCGGAATCAACTCCCGCACCACGCTGGTATTCTGCGTGTTCACCGGAGACCATGTCGACTGGTCGAGGACGAACGCATCCGGACCTCGATAGTCCACTCCCTTAACCTTGCCATTGAGCCAAGTGGTGGCGTCAACGTCCGGCTCATCGAACCATAATCCTTCCGTGACCCCGATGGCAGCCCCTTCCGGACAAGGCGCCTGCTGCGGTTGATTCATTTGGCCGCGGAGCTGAAAGGGAAACCCTCGCGGAAACACCAGGCGAGAGGGTTTGAAGACCAGGTATTCACAGATATTGTGAAATTGCTTTTCCTCTTTCAGCACCGGTTGACGCCATGCCTGCCCCGTCCGGCGGTGAAAGCCCACAAAGTCGTCCTGTGTGGGAAAATTATCGTCGTCGATGGAAATGAGCAATTCGCACCCATCTGCCAGCGCCCGCAAATAGCCGAACACCCTTCTGCCGTCGGTGTTGTAAGGGATTAGAGGGTAGAGCGCGAATTGTTTGCCCCACTCATCCTGGTCATCCACGCCAAAATAAATGGTCTCCAGACCCTGCGCGGAAATCTCCGCGGCAAGGGCCGCGGCGCTGGGCGGAGTCTTGCGGTCCCCCACTACCCACACCTTCACCTCCTCCAGGCGGCCGTGGCGGTGTATGTTCTCGTACAGGTCGCGCAGAATCGCGGGGTGGTGGATTGTGGTGAAGACAATGTGGCAAGGCTTGTTCACGCGCTCACTCCCATTCTAAGTTACAGGTGACAGGAGACAGGGAACAGGGCACAGCGAACAGTAAAAGCTTTTCTCGATCACCTATCACCTGTCACCTAGTGCTACGGACCGGCGTCAGGAAAACCCTGAGCCCCAGCTTCACGTAACGGAAGTTCTTGAAAAAAGTATTGACGCTTGTACCTTCTTTTCTGCCGACCCAAACGGTGGGGACCTGTTCCAGATGATAGCCCTTCTTGAGGGGCTTTACGGTGGTCTCAATGCAGATTTCGTGCGTGGTGCCGTCCCACTCGATGGCCTCCGCCACTTCTTTGCTAAGAAGCTTTAAACCGAACGTGAAGTCACCAATGCGGGTCCAGAACAACACCCGGAAGGCCTTTTGAAAAATCCAGTTGAGGACAAGTTTCAAAGTGTCGTAGTTGGTGAATCCGCCCCCCGGCAGCCAGCGGTTGGCAATGACCTCATCGCAGCCTGTTTCCTCGACCTTTCGCACCATGCGATCGATGGCGGCGGGCTCTGTTTCCAAATCCCCAGCCATCAGCGCTACGTAGTTTCCCTTTGCCGCTTCCATCCCTTCGCGATAGGCCCAGCCAATGCCGGGATTGTTTTTCTGCACCACCAATTTCACCCGCGGTTCCTGCGCCTCCCACTTCCGGCAAATGGAGAAAGTCTCCTCGGAAGCCCGGGGCGACGTGAGCAGGAGGATCTCCTGGATGTATCCGCGATCGTTGCCTAAAAGGATCTTGATGGTCTCGTCGATCGAAAACGTCTCCGAGAACACCGTGACCACGATGGAAAGCTTGATGGCGCTGAGCGGCACACTTTTTTGCGTCATGGAGAGTCCGGTTCTGCTTGAATTCTTTCGCCAGGGTCAAACCTTCGCCGAGGACGCCCCATCCGCCGGGCGGCTTGCCCACGTCTTCCAGATGGCCGGAACATTCATGATAAAGTTCATCGCGCCACCCGAAACAACGCCCGCCGCTGCCGCGCTCAGAATTCCTGCACCCTGCCCCATCCACAAGAGCGTGACCAGGAAATTGAGGAAGGCGCCGGTTAAGCAAATCCCTTCGTACCGCCCCAATCTGCTCCAGACGCCGGGGCGAAACGCGGGCGCTTCGGCGGATCGAAAGGTGAAAGCTTCGCTGCAAACGAAGTTGCTCAGCAATGCGGCCTGAATAGCCACCGGTAATGCGGCATACGGCGGCCACGCCTCTTTCTTCACCAGGGTTGCGAAGAGAGCGATATCGATGAAGGCGCCGGTAAACGCCACCAGCCCGTAGCAGATCCAGCTCAGGAATTGGCCCGTCCCCACGGCCAGCCGCACCAGGTGCTGAAGATACTCCACATACTGGCGCGGACCCAGCTTGGAAGCGCCGCGTTCACGTTCCTGAAAAACGTAGGGCACTTCTACCAATTTGTTATAATGCGCCTTGGCAATAACTTCCAGGAGAATCTTGTAACCCAGCGGGTTCAAGTGAGCGTCGCGCAGGGCGGAAGATCGAACCATGAATATCCCGGACATGGGGTCGCTGACCGCCGCCAGCTTGAGGGGCAGCACGGTGGCCGCCATGTGGGTTGCGGTGCGCGAAATAAGGCGGCGCATCCACGTCCAATCCGAAGTGCCCCCGCCGGGCACGTAGCGGCTCCCAATCGCCAGGTCCGCTCCCTGATGAATCGCGGCCGCGAGCGCCGTGAGCGTCTCGGGAGGATGCTGGAGGTCTGCGTCCATCACTCCCAACACATCCCCCTTGGCCGATGCCCATCCGTCGAGCACAGCCGTGGCCAGCCCCAACCGCCCCGGGCGCCGCAGGACACGCGCGGGGACTTCGGAGGCAAGCAATTCCACGCGTTCTGCCGTTCCATCCGCGCTCTCGTCATCTACCACAATGAGTTCGAAATCTTCGCCCGCGGTCCGCAATGCCGCCGCTGCGCGCCGAAGAGTTTCCTCGATGACCGGTGCTTCGTTGTACGTAGGAATGATGACCGAAATCATAATGAGGTGCCAAGTGTCAGGTGCCAGGGACCAGGGGCTGGGTTCTCGGTGTTGGGTGCTGGACGCTGGAAACCATGATTGGAGAGTTATAAAGGATAAAGGGTAAAGCGTAAAGGGTAAAGTATGGAACCGTCTCCCCTTTGCACTTTTATCCTTCACCCATTATCCTCTACCCTTTAAACTTTAAGTACCTGACACCTACAGTGTGGGCGTGATCCGGTACAGCCCTGCGTCGTGGGGCGCGAGCTTGGGGGCGAATGCGCCGTCAACAACTCCCAAATCCTTTTTCCCCCAAAGGTCGCGCACCGTGCATGTCTTGGCCAGACCCAATTCGCTCCAGCGCACGTTGATTTCCGCGGGCGTCTGATCGTCCAGGTTGAAAACCGCCAGATACTTGTCGCCCATTCCGGGGACATCCGCAATCCAGACCACCTGGTTCCCGCGCCGGAACAATTCACGATTGCGGGCGCTGTGTTGGTCCACAGCCAGCACCTCCGGGTTGGTCAACATTCCCAGCGTCGCCGCATCCAGGGTGGGCAGATCACCACCCATCATCAGCGGCGAGCGGAAAATCGCCCAAAGGGTAAGGTGGGTTCTCTGTTCAGCCGGAGTGAAACGAGTCTGCCGCTCCGGGTCTTTGAATCCGCGAATGCGCAGTCGCCCGAGGGGCAGCATATCCGCGTCCGGCCAGTGATTGGGACCGATGTACGGCGCCCAGACGCGACAGAGGGCAAACTGGCTCTTCAGCAGATTCCATTCGTCCCAGAAATCACCGGAAATGCGCCACAAATTCGCATTGGCATGGAGGTGCGCGGCCTGATCCACGGGAGCCGGGCCCGGCGAGAGGCTCAGCACAATGGGGCGGCCCGACTTCTCGATAGCGCGATGCAGAGCGGCAATCTCCAGTCTGTGGTACTCCTCGCGCGCGGACTTGTCCGCCCAACTCATGTCGTCAGCCTTGATATAATCCACGCCCCAGCTTGCGTACAGAGCCGCCAGGGAATCGTAGTAAGCCTGGCCCGCGGGCTTGCTGACATCGACTCCGTACATCGCCGTTGACCAGGAACAGGTATTCCCCGTGTCCGCCACGTCCTGCGCGTGCGCGGACGTGCCCAGAATCGGAAGGTTCTTCTCCACGGCCGGGCGGGGGATTCCGCGCATGATATGAATCCCGAATTTCAGCCCCTTACTGTGCACGTAATCAGCCAGCGGTTTGAATCCCTGCCCATGGGCAGCCGAGGGAAAACGATTGGGAGCTGGATTCAGCCGCCCATGATCATCCATGTTATTTCCGCGTTGATCATCCGGCACACCGGGCAACGGGTGGGAAAAATACCAGTAGAAATCAACTACCACATACTTCCAACCATAGCGAGACATGTGCCGGGCCATATAATCCGCGTTGGCTTTCACTTCCTTTTCGGTCACGTCGCCGCAGTAGGCGTCGTAACTGTTCCATCCCATGGGCGGCGTCGGCGCCAAGTCCACCGCCTGGGTGGAAACTGGGGCAGCCTTCCCGCCGCCCGCCCATAATCCGGCGCCCAACAGAAGCATCGTGGCGATCGACAACATAAGAGCCTTCCCCACATTTCGCATGACTGAGTCTCCTCGTTCGAATTCCGTACCGTGACTGCGTTGGCAGCGATTTTAATTCGCTTTTGTCCTGGGAAAGTACCAGTCCACCTACTCGCGTATCATGAAATGATATCTTCCGCAAGCCATGATTGGCGTTGCTGGGCATTAGTGATCGACGGGTGCGTAATAACCCTGCCGCGCGTAGATGGTGTATTTGTGCGCGTGGTCTTTATTGCGCTCGTTGAGGTGCACCTCAATGGTGCGGTAGGTTCCGTCCAGCCGCTTATTGGTGGGGGAATAGCCAAGCGTATAGCCCTGCTTGAGCCAAGTGAGGATGGTCTCCATCGCCGAGGTCACCGACGTGCCGGTGCGGGTGTCGATCATTTCGCCACCCGTCTGCCGGCAGATTTTCTCCACGTCGTGAAGGCGGGGCTCCCCGTGAGTCAGGAAGAACGTCTTGGAGTGTTGCAGATTTCCCACCTTGACGCTGTAGATCGGAGTTCCGGATTGCTGCGCGGCGCGCACCACCTGGGGGACATCGCGCGTCTGCTCATCGGAAGGCTCGTTGTCAGAAACCAGGATGACGGCGCGGCGGCGGTCGCGTGCGGCGCGTCCCAGATAGAGCGACGCGTCATACAAGCCATCATTGAGGGCGGTGCCGCCATAGGGGCTAAGAGCCCACAAATCGACAGACAAGGCCTCGTGGTCCGAAGTCAGGCCCTCCACCATTTCGGGTTTCTCACCGAAGCTGAAGATTGCCACCTGGTCGTCGCGCTTGAGCAAAGCCAGCGTATCCAGAGCCCCTGCGCGCAGTTCCTCCAGCGCCGCGACGATGCTCGAGCTGTTGTCGATCACCAGCGCCACTGCCAGCGGCAACTCCTCGTGGGAGAAGGCGCGGATCTCCTGTTCCTTGCCATCCTCAAAAATACGAAAATCTTCCTGCTGCAGATTGCCGACGGCGTGCCCGTGTTCATCGTGGATGCCCACCTCCACCAACACTAGATCAACCTCTACTTTAAATGTGGCCGCACTCGCGGGCACCCCTTTGCCGTGCCCGAGAGGCGGTGGGGCTTGCGCGTCCAACCTCCAAAATACGGCGAGCAACACAAAAGCGAGGCTTCCGAATTTTGCCGCCAGTTTCATCGCCGTTCCTAAACCCGTCCTCTGTCGGGATGCGGTCCGAAGATAAGGTGTTGTCCGTTTAGCAGATTGGCCGCAAGCTTGGTATATTGTCGGAGCGGGCTTCTTCGTCCACCCAGGCTGGCGGACCCAGCGGATTAGATTTTTTCCGAAGGCCAATGCTGATGACGATACCCTCCAACCCTTCAAGACTGGACCGCCGACGCTTCCTGCGGACCGGAATGCTCAGCGGGGCCGCCGCGGCTGCCGTGCCGCTGGTGGCGCAGGCCCAGGCGGCAAGCGTCACCCGCTTCATTCCGATGTTCGATTTTGATGAGATCACCCTCGCCGCCCTCCAGGCGGGAATGAAGTCCGGCATATTCACGGCGCGCTCGATTGCGGAAAAATACCTGGCGCGCATCGACGCGATCGATAAGCACGGGCCCGCGGTGAACTCCATTATCGAATTGAATCCCGACGCGTTGGCCATTGCGGACGCGCTCGATCACGAGCGGAAGACGAAAGGGCCGCGCGGACCGCTGCACGGCATTCCGGTTCTGATCAAAGACAATATCGCTACCCGCGACGGGATGCAAACCACCGCCGGCTCGCTGGCGCTGGTGGGGTCGGTGCCGCCCAAGGACGCCTTTGTGGCCAGGAAGCTGCGCGAAGCGGGCGCGGTGATTCTGGGCAAAACCAACTTAAGCGAGTGGGCCAATATCCGCTCGTCGCATTCCATCAGCGGTTGGAGCGGGCGCGGCGGGCAGACTCACTGCCCTTACGCGCTTGACCGCAATCCCAGCGGCTCAAGCTCCGGCTCCGCCGTCGCCGTGGCCGCCAATCTTTGCGCCGTCGCCATCGGCACGGAAACCGATGGCTCGATCGTCTCCCCCGCCAATGCCAACGGCATCGTCGGCATCAAGCCCACCTTGGGTCTCGTGAGTCGCGCCGGAATCATTCCCATCGCCCATAGCCAGGACACCGCCGGGCCCATGGCGCGCACGGTCACCGATGCCGCGATTGTGCTGGGCGCGCTGACGGGCGTGGACAGCGACGACGAGGCCACCCACACGAGCCACGGGAAGGCGCTGACAGATTACACACCCTTTCTTGATGCCAAGGGTCTGGCCGGCGCGCGGATGGGCGTGGTGCGCAAGCTGGGCGGCTTCCACGACGCTGTTGATCAGTTGATGGATGGCGCCATTGACGAGTTGAAGCGCCAGGGCGCGATGGTGGTGGACCCCGCGGATATCCCCACGCTGGATCAGCTCGACGGCACGGAAGAGCTGGTGTTGCTATACGAGCTCAAGGCGGATCTGGAAATCTACCTGGCGCAACTCGGTGACGCCGCGCCGGTGCACACCCTTCAGGACATCATCGAATTCAATGAACAACACCGCGGACAGGAAATGCTCTGTTTTGGTCAGGACCTTTTCATCAAAGCGCAGGGAAAAGGGTCGCTCTACCATAAGGAATACCTGGACGCTCTCGACAAAAGCAAGAGCCTGATGCGCGCACAGGGGATTGACGCGGTGATGGACCAATACAAATTGGATGCGCTGGTGGCGCCCACCGGCGCGCCGGCGTGGTTGACCGACCCCATCGACAGCGACCACGACCTCGGCGGCAGCTCCACGCCCGCCGCCGTAGCGGGTTACCCCCATATCACCGTCCCGATGGGTTTTGTCTCGACTTTGCCAGTCGGAATCTCCTTCTTCGGACGCGCTTGGAGCGAGCCAACCCTTCTCAAGCTCGCCTATGCGTTTGAGCAAGCTACCCGGCACCGCCGACCCCCGCGCTTTCTCGCCACGGCGGAGTTAAGCGCGTAGCTTCGCGCTCCGACGCGGGGCGTACGGAAAAATCTTCTGCATGGCATTACCCACGGCAACTTCTGACTTAATGGATGAACAATGACGCTCAACGATCTACTTTTCGGGAAGCCGCTACGTACTTCGGACGAAGCGGGAGAGAAGTTGGGGCCGGTGGGAGGGCTCTCCGTATTTGGTTTGGACGCCCTCAGCTCCGCTGCGTACGGGCCGGAGGCGGCACTCACGCTGCTGATCCCGCTGGCCGCCGCGGGAATTGCCTACATTGTTCCGATTACGGCCAGCATCATCATCCTGCTGGCCATTGTCTATTTCTCGTACCGCCAAACCATTGCAGCTTACCCGACCGGCGGCGGCTCCNNTGATGATCGACTACGTTCTGACGGCTGCGGTAGGAATCTCGGCAGGTGTGGGGGCCCTCGTCTCCGCCGTGCCGTCGCTGCTGCCGCACACCCTGCTGATCTGTCTCGTGATCTTGCTGCTCATCACCATCGTCAACCTCCGCGGCGTTCGCGAGACGGGCGCCGTGTTCATTTTTCCAACCTATGTATTTGTTGGAAGCTTGCTCCTCACCTTGTTGCTCGGACTGGTGAAGACGCTCGCTGCTGGCGGTCATCCCTTGCCGGTCGTTACTCCACCGCAGTTGCCCCTGCCCACGGCGGCGGTTGGCGCTTGGCTTTTGCTCAAGGCTTTTTCCAGCGGCTGTACCGCCATGACCGGCGTTGAGGCGGTCAGCAATGGCGTCAAGGCTTTTCGGGAGCCGGTGGTGAAATCCGCACAGCGAGCCCTGACAATGATCATCGCGATTCTCATTGTGCTGCTGGGGGGAATCGCCTATCTGGTGCGTGCCTACCACATCGGCGCCACCGATCCCGGACAGGCAGGATACCAGAGCGTGCTTTCACAACTCACCGCCGCGGTGGCCGGGCAAGGGGTCTTCTACTACGTCACCATGGGCTCCATCCTGCTGGTGCTGGCGCTCTCTGCCAACACCGCCTTTGCGGACTTTCCGCGACTCTGCCGCGCCGTTGCTGAGGACGGGTACCTTCCCCGCGGCTTCGCCTCACTGGGAAGGCGTCTGGTGTATTCGCAAGGCATCTGGGTGCTCGCGGTGCTGTGTGCCTTGCTGCTGATCCTGTTTGGAGGGGTCACAGACCGATTGATTCCGTTGTTTGCCGTGGGTGCTTTCCTGGCGTTCACGCTCTCCCAAGCCGGCATGGTGGCTCACTGGAGGCGAGTCAAGGGCAAAGGGTCCGGGCGCAGCATGTTCATCAACGGATTGGGAGCTGCGGCCACCGCCACCACCGTCATCGTGGTGACGGTCGCCAAGTTCGTCGACGGAGCGTGGGTAACGGCGTTGCTCATTCCCGCCATCATGATGGCGATGATGGCCATCCGAAAGCACTATCGCCTGGTTGACGCGGAGATTGCAAACCCTGCGCCTCTGGATTTGGGCGACTCGCGAAATCCACTAGTCGTGGTTCCGATTCTCACTTGGAACAGGATCGCGCAGAAAGGGCTGCGGTTTGCCCTCACGCTATCTTCCGAAGTTCAAGTTCTGCATATCGATTGTGATAAGGACGACGGGTCTTTTTCCCAAACCTGGGACCGCTACATCGAAGGACCGGTGAAACAAGCGGGGCGGGGAGCGCCGCACCTGGTGGAGTTGCAATCGCCTTATCGCTTCGTGATCACCCCGATTGTGGACTATATTCTGGAACTCGAACGAACCAACCCTGACCGGCAGATTGCCGTACTGATTCCTGAATTGGTGGAGCGACATTGGTTTCACTACTTCCTGCACAATCAGCGCGCGGAAGTTCTAAAGGCGCTCTTGCTGGCCAAAGGGAGCCAGCAGATTATCCTCGTCAATGTGCCGTGCAGGGTAAATTTGTTCTAAGA
>PLWR01000704.1 GCA_003165615.1 Acidobacteriota bacterium
GTCTCACGATTGGGGTTCATGCTAAACTGCGTGGGGTATCCGACAAGCTGCGATTCGCCGGCATACTCGATGCCCATTTTGGCCAGCTCGGCAAATACGTAAGCGTACATTGCGCCAGAAAGGTTCCAATAGGAATCGGGAATCACGATGGGGCCGCTTCGGTTGTCATCCGCGGCGATCGAACCCAGCTCGTTGGTGTCCGTCTGCGTTTGCGGAGAAAGACGCTGACGGATGGATTCAACGTACCGCACCGTGTCCAGAAAATGATCCGCCTGCTCGAAGAAAGTGTACTGCTGGATTTCCGGCGTCTGGTCAGCCGAAGGCGACGCGTAGAAATGGTAGGTGATCATGTCCAGGGGAATCCCCGGCTTATGATGGGCATGATTGAGGAAGTATTCAAAATAGGCGGGACCTGACGAGGGCATTCCCAGGGCCAGGCCGACGAACTTCATGTGGGGCGCCACACGGTGTAGGGCTTCCACCACAGCGTCATAGCGCTCCGTGTATTGCTGGGGGGTCGTCGTGTGCTCTAAGTCGACCTCGTTAAAGACCTCCCAGTAATCGATCTTGTAGTGGTGGTCTGCCTTGTGCCAGACGCCATATTCATCCTTGAAGCCGCCCAGCGTATACCAGCCCACCAGGCGCGCGTAATAGTCCGCCAACTCCTTCATGCTGGGATCGCGGAGCTCGGTCCCCTGGGTGTAATTCCACTCGACCTCGTTGGGGTCGGCGGGGTAAGGAACCGGTTTGGGGGTCTTGAACATCCACTGGGGAATGGTGCTGAAATTCAACATCACCGAGTGCCCGGCAGTGGCTTGCATGAAGTCCTCGGTCATGGGATCAATCAGGGAAAAATCCCAGAAAGTCTTGCCGTCTTTGGGCGGCTCCAGCTCCGCCACGGCCAGCTTGGGATACGGTAACCAGGGAACGTAACGGACCGCGTCGCAGCCCAGGTCGTGCACCGCGCGGAAGGCGGGGTCGTGAATTGTCGATCCTCGCCGCAAGGGAGGGTTGACCACCACCTGAAACGTGGGCGTCATCCTGGAAATCCGGGAAACTTTGGTCCAATCCACCGTGACCTGAGTGGGATTCTCGGCAGCCTGCATGGCGCCGCGATTTAAGCTGGATAAAAACACTAGTGAAAACAGCGCGTGAATAAGTCTGGACTTTGTCATGGGATCACCTTTGGGAAGATATTTACGATTTGGCGGGCTAAAGAGAACATAGGACCCGGTTCAAGCAGGAGTAGCTTTTCCTGCGGTGGCGATGGGAGAGGTATCAATGCGGGCAACGCCTTGCCACCGGCAAGCATGTCCGTGCCTCAGAAACGGCGCCCATGATATATGAGTGTGGGGGTGGCAGCAAGGCTTGCTGCAAGCGCGAACAAATACCCAGGGGTGCGAAACTCATGACGGCACGTCAGGGGCGGCGCGGTTTGCCAGTAGACTTCGGAGCAGATTTCTTGTTCACATGCAAAGAACCAGTCTTGTGATCACTGATGCGCTGGCGCTTGCCGGTGTCGTGCCGGGCGGGCGTATCGGGTGCGGGTGGGACTCCGTCGGCCCGGCGGTCACCCACCCGGCGATCCATGCGCTTCCGGCCTTCCCGGCGCCTGTGTTGCTTTCGCTTGTCGCTCAAGTTCACTCCTGTATCCTACGCTAGGATGTTGAAATCGTGAGGACCACGCGGTACTCCGCCTTGCCGCTGATCATCCGTTCGTATGCCTCGGGGGCGCGATCCAAGGGAAACTTTTCAATCATGGGCCGCACGCCGGTAAGGACGGCGAAATTGAGCGTATCCTCGGAATCCGCCGACGTGCCGGAAGGCCAGCCCTGAAGGCTTTTGCGCCCCATGATCAACTGGATGGGGGTTACCTGAATGGGCTCCATGCTCGCGCCCACCACCACCATCTTGCCATTCGTGCCCAGACCATCGAACAGCGCCGTCATGGCGTGGCCACTGGGCGCGGTGGCCAGAATTACCCGCGCGCCCCCCAACCTTTTCAATTCTTCGGCGGGATTGGAGGCCTGGCTGTCGATGTAATGGTGCGCGCCGAGCTTCCTTGCCAATGCCGCATTGTCCGCCCCTCGGCTGACGGCTGCCACCTTACATCCAAACTTGTTTGCGAATTGAATTCCCAGGTGGCCCAACCCACCAACACCTTGTATCGCCACCAGGTCGCCGGGCCGCGCGCCACTGTGCCGCAAAGCATTGTAGGTGGTGATGCCCGCGCAAAGCAACGGAGCGGCTTCTTCCACGGAAATGCCATCGGGCATCAACGCCAATGCGTCTGCAGGGGCCACCATGTACTCCGCGTAGCCGCCGTCGTAACTAATCCCGGGAGTCGGCAGGTACTCGCAGTTAATGAATTCCCCCCGGCGGCAGGCGTGGCACTGGCCACAGTGGCCGCCATACCATCCCACGCCCACCCGCTGACCCTTCACCCAGCCGGATACCCCGGGCCCGACCTCGTCAACAACCCCGGCAATTTCATGGCCCGGCACGCGCGGGTATTGGATGCCCGGCCAAATACCTTCCTTCGTAAGCGCATCGCTGTGGCAGATGCCACACGCCTGCACGCGCACCCGTACCTGCCCTTGTATGGGTTGCGGCACTTCGCGTTCAACCAGTTCAATCGGCCCCCCTGGCCCGGTTACTTGCGCCGCCTTCATCTTTGCCATGAGAATCCTCCTTAAGAGAAGTTTGTGGATCGGGACGTATGCATGCGACAGTACTCAATAAACCTGGAAGTGTAAGAGGTGGACCACCCCTCAAGAATGCACGCCCATGCCAAGGTCACTCTTGCTGTGTACATAGTAATAGATGCGATCACCGGGATTGGCGATTCGTGGCTGGGGCACAGGAGGATCGCTGGTGGACCTGGGGAGGATCGAACTCCCGACCCCATGGTTGCAAATCCCGCGTAGCAAGTCTATCTGATTGATTTTACAGCACGGCTGGCAACCGAAAACACGCAAAAACACCCCAGGAACGGTCAAGTGGTACTCAAATGGTACTCGTTTTTCAACCTTCCCTGGTTAGCTAGGAAACATCGTCGCTGCCGAGAAACCTCC
Organism: Acidobacteriota bacterium; assembly: GCA_003165615.1. The sequence continues at coordinate 3,075 of PLWR01000704.1, forward strand.
GGCGACGAGAGCTGACTAACCTTGTCCTAAGGCGAGAAGCTATGAACAAAAGGGACAAGGAAATTGTCTTGTCGCCCGCCAGGACCCATCGGGCTGGAATTTCAATAGGTCGCCTTGCAGTGTTAACATTGGCGAGAAGCGTCGTGCAACCCAAGATCGGGCCGCTGCACTTGCAGGATACAACTACCTGCCGGCTTGGACCCAGGCATTGAGTGGCCCAGCTCAACTGCAGAGCACCTCGCGAAGCATTGGAATCCACGGCACGAATAATTAAGCTTCGCCCGTCGGGATCTTTCAGCGCCGAAACTCGATCGACCGCAGTGAGCGGTTTATTCGCTGGGGGCGTCAGGGATCAGGAGGGCTACAGGAGAGGCGCTTTCAAGCCATCCTAAGCACGACAGGACACATTTCACCGCCAGAACCAACCTTCATTCAAGCCAGTAACTCTCGCCGACTATGCACTTTCTTTAATGCATCCTGAGATTTGGCGAGACACAGTCCTTTTGGGGGGGCGGAGGCAGATGGCAGAGCTTGTAGTCAGCGGGCCTCGCGTCAGTTGGGCTCGGTCTGACGCGCACCTCTCGTTCATAAATCGCGACCAGCCCTTCATCGCGTAGGCTCTCCAGCAGACACCTGACGGCGTACGGGCGCAAACGTGCCGGGCAATGAAATTGCGCCGCCATCCGCGCAGTGATTTCCTTCACCGCATGGTTGCCGTCGCACAATTCCAGTACCCGGGCCACCAGCGGGGCGATTTTGATCAACTGCCGGGCGCCATCGGAAGACACTTCGGTGCGATAGTACTTGCGCCTTCGCCGTGCCACTAGAGGTTCATCCCGTTTCAAAGCATCGATAACTTCCTGGATATCCCAGTTGAGTTGTAGAACATCAACGTGGCGCTCGCGAATGGGAATTTGATTCCTCAGAACCGGGCCGGAGAGCGGCTCGCGTTTAGTTGGGGCGACATCGACGGCATCAGCAGTTATAAGCGCTCGGTGATAGCTGACTAGGGCATGAACGGAGGGGTTTGCAAAATCCTTCAGGCGCTCTACGAGAAACTGAATGAAGTCATTCCGGGACGCTTCCCGCATGTAGTAATGGCGCATGCTCCACCCGCTCAAATCCGGGTGAAGGACTTGGCGGCGCTCGCGCCAGGAGTCGAATATCTCAAGCACACCCGGATGCCGATGCAGAGCCACCAGCAGCCAGCGCAGCCTCTCAGACGCCATCAGCAGAAACTCCCGCAATTCCAGGAGGCGGGCACGCTCCAGTCCAGGTGTTGGCAGCAGATAAAAGTTGGGAAAGATTTGAGGATAAGCACGGATCAATTCGCGATCCGCCGCATTTTGTATCCGCCCCTGGTGCGAAATATCTGAGCAGAGATCTTCCAGAATCATTTGATTCTGGTGCCGGGAGTGGATGGGTGTTCCCGCCAAGGGAGCCAGAATGTTGAGTTGCGGCGAAGAATTTAGATGCCGCAGGGAATGCATGTACATGTCGACCGTTTCCCTCAGGTCGGCCTCGGTCTCTTCCGGGAATCCCGTAATGAGGGCAACGGTAGTGTCCACACCAAGCCGTTCGGCAGTGGTGATAACCTTCCTCGATTGAACTGGGTCCAAGCCCTTGTCAATAACTTCCTGCATGCGTAGAGACCCCGTCTCAACGCCGAAGAAGACTCCGTTGCAGCCGGCTCGCGTCATCAACTCAAGTAGTTCTTTGTCCACGCAGTCGGTGCGGGCACTGCAGGCCCACTGGAAACCTTCTCCGGACTCGAGCATGGCCTCACAGAAGGCCACCACCCGGCGGCGATCGACGGTGAACATGTCGTGGACCAGGTCAAATTCACGGATGCCGTACGCGGCCGCAACAGCCCGCATATCGGCCAGCATCCGTTGCGGCGACTTGACCCGGAACTTGCGGCGGAAAAAATCATTGGTCGAACAGAAGGTGCAGGCAAACGGGCAGCCGCGACCGAGTTCCAAGGATGCATATTCGGCGCCGTTCAGGTCGTTGGTCAGATAATAGGCGGGGAGGGGCAGATCATCCAGACTATCTATCACTGGGGCGTCGGCGTTTCGCTGTGGTCCGAAAGGTGAGCGGTAAGTGAGACCGGGAACGGTAGCAAAGCGGCGCTTTCCGCTCCACTCCTCCAGGAAGAGGGGAAGCGTCAGATCGGCTTCCCCGCGCAGGACAAAGTCCACAAATGGGAAAGCGGCAAGAGTCGCCACATCCACGACGGATGCTTGCGGTCCACCCAAAAGGATCGTGCAGCCCGGCGTCGCCCGCTTGACCGCATCCGCAATCCGAAGCGTTAGCGGATAGCTGCTGCAAATGCTGCTGAATCCGAATAAATCGGCTCCAGAGGCGGCAATTCGCCTGGCGACCCAGGTCGGGAACGACGCCAGTCCACCGTCCGTGCCTTCGGCGTGATACTCCGCGTATGCGCTGTCCAGGTTAAAGACTTTGGGCCTGCTCCCGATTCGATCCAACACAGCAGCCAGCGCCAGAACGCCCAACTTGGGGTTGCGGGCGGAATCCCGAACTTCGCGGCTTGCCGCGTCGACGGGATCTTCAAAATCAGTGGAAACCGCAGCCGTTACTAGACAAACGTTATCAATCAAAATTCATTTCTTCTTGGCCGGGTGACGGTCGCATTTGCGTCTGTGCTTATGCCATTCTTGACGGAGACTAACCTTCGCCGCATCCCCAGAATCGACCGCATCGGCTTTGCGTTTGTGCTTATGCCATTCTTGCACGCGCTCGACCTTCACCGCTTCCACATGATCGACCGCATCAGTCCCGGCTTCCTGGCGAACCGCGCGCTTGACTGCACGCTTCACTTGTTTCCTACTGCTCGGCTTTTTGGTTTTCATAATGGGCGGAATGCTAATGCCCGGTTCCCGCAAAAACAAGAGGAATTTACTTTTCGGTGAAACTCGACGGTCCGGCAATCACCGCACTCGCCGATGCGCCCTCAAGGCATTTCGCGTATGGGGGCGGTGGAGGTCCGTGCGCGCCACACCGCCGCCGTAAAGCCGCGCGGTAATGGGCCAAATCTTTCTCCGTCTTGGTGTAAGTTGGGTCGTACCGGAATCTCTCGTTCATTTGCGGTAGATACGGTTCCGATGACGTAAACTTCTGGTCGCATGGGCGATTCCCCTGCACTGCCACCCAGTTCTGCACCGGGACTGGCCCGGGAAAAAGCGATGGGTCGACGATATAGAGTTGCGGGCCCAGCGGGCCCGCAGTGTCCACCTGTAGTACCGGCGCGACGTGGAACCACCACGAAACTTCGCAACGCGGCTCGTTCGGTGTTTTCACCGTCAGGTGCCCGAAATTCCAAATTTTGCCTGGCTCATCTCCGTCAGCGATAATTAATCTGCACATCTGGTGGGCGCGGGCGTAGCAACCGTCGCGCGCGTACAGAAACGGAATACACGGCGGAGCGCCGGTTTTAGGGTTACAGGACTGGCAGTGAACCATGCCAAACAGAGCTGTTGCCCTCTGGAGCGTCACCGGTCGAAGCCGTGGGGCCACTAATGCCGGCGCAGTTCCTTCGGCTTCACGGAGCGCCGGCCCGGTAGGGTTTGGAGCTAACCGGATATCAACAATCTCCTCTTCCTCATCATTCTCCGTCACGATGATCATGGCCTGCTGCTCATGAGCCTCCCGCAGAATCTTCTGGAAGTCAGGGTAAAGCGGATTCGACGGCTGGATGCTAAACCGGCGCTGCGAGGAATCCAACGCAAAGTTCAGCTCACCGCCAGGATCTTGCTCAAGGTAATGCAGGTGTCCGGTCACCGGGACCTGGACGTCCGTGATCATCTGGCTCTCCGGATTCACTTCCACATACACATTCAGAGAGGCCTGGTGAAGTTCTTGGAGCACGTCGGCATAAGTTGCGGATAGTTCGGATTTTGGATCGAGATAGGCGATTTGTTTGTCATCAAAGTGCACCCTGACGGGAGCCGACAATGTCCTGACGAACGGGGTTATTTTCGGTGCGAAACTGTGGATGCGGGCGACAATCACCTTTTGGGTCGGCATAAGCACCTCCAGAGTTGTTCAAGAGTATCCGCTTCATCGGGCGAAAGAAAGCTTATCCCACCAGCCCAGCCACGGTGGCGCGGTCAGGCGGCCGATCCACATTGAGTCCGTCACTTCGCCGATGTTGAGAAACACAGAGTCCGCGGAAACCGAAAGCCCGCGCACGACCGGTGACGCTTGGTCCGGGGTAAGGCGAGGGTCGTGGTAGTGCATTATGGAGAACGGTCTGCCGATGACCCTTTGGCCTGCCGCATCGAACATGAGTCCCCAAAGGCAGTTGTTTCCATCCCGTTTGGAGAGGAAGAAGATCGTCCGTCCATCGTGCGACCAGTGCGGCAGCTCCATTTCGGCGTCGTCCAGGGACAGTGGAATCCAGTCGCCCTGCGGTGCTCCGGCGAATTGGGGGAATCGAACGGCAAATGCTTGCCGAGCGCCCCCATGGCGGCCAGCCATAAATAACAGGTATTCATGGGCGGCACTCCAATCGGCCCCACTCAACGAACCTCCACTATCGGGCGAAAGGACGACCGTGAAACGACTTGTTGCAGCATCCAATTTCGCGATTTCCCCTTTGGACGTGATATAGAGTATCACGTTGGCGCCCCCGAGCCAGCTGGTCGGATGAGAACAGCCGGAGCAAAGCTTACGGGCCCGCCCATCCCGCTCGACCAGCCAGATGGCACTATCGGCCAGATGGCGCGTTTCCACTACTACACGGCTTCCTGTGGGACTGGCGACTGGCCAGAACTTGTCGTCGTCCGAAAATACCAAAGGTGACTCCCGTCCGGTAGTGAGATCCATAACGACTAGACGTCTAACGCCACCGATGTTCCGTGTGAAGTACAACCAGTGCCCGTCCCGCGAAACACTCGGACAACCATCCGTTCCCGCTTCGTTGGTCAAGCGGAGAACATGGTCTGCGCCCCCACGTTCCAACGGAACGCGCCAGATGTGTAGCGCACCGGTGATGCGGCCAAATGCGATCGTGCCTGTGGTCGCCACAGATGGGTCTCTTTCTTTCACATCTCCCGAAGTGATTTGCCGCGGTGCCCCCGTCAGGCGGCCACTGCCCGACGAAAGCGGAAGGGCCCATAGCGCCGTAACGGGGCCATGAGCAGCACTGAAGATGACCTCATTGCCCAGCCAGGATTTAACAGGTGGAGTAAGAATCGCGATCTTTTGCGATTGCAGCAGTCTCAATGCTCCCGAATCGACGACGCGACCGCCGTCCGCCTGCATCACCCACCACTCTGTACAGGCTGTAAGAGCGGACGTGCTCGAGCGGCATCCTTCGAAAAGGATGGATTGCCCGTTGGAGTTCCACGTGGGATACCGGGCATCAGCAAAGTCCCCCGCCAGGCGGATAGGAATCCCGCCGTGCGGGGAGATTTTGTATAATTCCCCCGACGGAACGACATCGTCACGGTTACCCTTCCAGTAGGCGATCCAGCGGCCATCGGGAGAAAATGCCGGGCTACGCCCACCTGCCACCAGCAAGCTATCCCCTGAGCCATCGGTGGCGGCGGTGTAAATTCCCCCGCCGCTGCGCTCCGAACGGAAGGCTACCAGGCGACCGTCCGGTGAGAGTGTGGGATCGGTATCGATCGCTGGATCCGTGGTTAGCCGCCGGGCCTGGCCTCCCGCCGTGGATTGAATCCAAATGTCGAGATTTCCCGGCTGCCCGCGATCAGACGTGTACGCTACCCACTTACCATCCGCAGAAATGTTGGGGGCCCCTGCCATGCCGGTTTCGGAGGTCAATCGAACGGCATCTTTCACGCGCTCACGCCATTGCGTGACAACCAGAACCAGCACCGCGACCAGTGGCACCGCCACGCAGGCCGTCAGCAAGGCTCGACGCATGCGGGAGCGTCCGCGGGTACCGTCGATTACCGGCAGGATCTCCAATACGTTCGGGAAGCGGTCTTTCGGGTCGAACTGGAGGCAGCGCACGATCACCCTGTGCAGGCGGGAATCGATCACACGATGGGGCTGGCGTTTCAGCCATGTCCGCAGTTGCCGGCGCGACTCACCAGCGGACTTGCGGTCCAGTTCTGGCCGTGTGCCCGTGAGCATCTCGCAGATGACCAGGCCGAGTGCGAATTGGTCGGCCGCGACGCCGACGCTGCTTCCCGAGGCCTGCTCGGGCGCCATGTAAGCGGGAGTACCGGCAGCGGCCTCGGCACCGGATGCCGCGGGGTCGGTTGCAAGGTTCAGCGCCAAGCCGAAATCGGTCACGACAGCCCGTTCCGGTTCCGTTCCAGACTTCACCAGCATCACGTTGTTGGGTTTAAAATCGCGGTGCACGATACCCAGCCCGTGGGCGGCGGCCAAGGCCGCAATCATGCCTCGAATCAAGGGCATTGCCTGGTCAATTCGGCGCGCACCGTCGGCGGCGATGCTATCGCCGAGGGTCCGTCCATCCAACAATTCCATGGTTAGAAACCAGAGCGGTTCGCCGGTAGGCTCCTCATGGCTGAACATGTCGTACACGCGGCAGACGTTGGGATGGGTGATGCGTCGCGATTGGCTCACCTCGTGCTTAAAACGCTCGATTGCTGCGGCGGAATATGCGATAGCGGGACGGATGGTTTTGAGAGCCACGATCTCCCGCAGCTCCAGATCCATGGCCGAATACACTTCCCCCATTCCACCGCAATTGACAAACCGCAAGATCCGGAAGCGGCTGGCGACGATCTGCCCAGGTGAGAAGCATGGCTTCGACTCGGCGTGGCGGACGAGCAGGCTTGGTAGCTTCAGCGCAAGCGACGAGATGAAATCATTCCTGGAACTTCCAGCCTCGGCCAACAGCCGAAGAACTTCGCGGTGCACATCGGCGTCGTCACCACACACTGCGGCGACAAACCCGGGCTGTGCATCTGGCTCCAGCTCGAGAGCATCAGCTGTTACGTCTTTCGCTCGTTCCCACTGGGCCGCTGTCATCTGATTGGATGAAGGAGAGCTCTCCTCGCAACCACGCTTTCGCGACCCGCCAGTCGCGCTTGACGGTACGAGTGGACACACCGAGAACCTCGGCAGCCTCGTCCTCGGTGAGACCCGCGAAAAACCGCAGCTCTACAATCCGACCCAGGCGCGGGTCACGTTCGGCGAGGCGAGTGAGGGCCTCGTCCATCGCCAGCACTCTTTCGCTGTTGTTCTCGGTGAACGCCAACGCCTCGTCGAGAGAAACCTTCGGTTCATGGCCACCGCGTTTCTCCGCCTTGTGCGCCCGTGCATGGTCCACCAGAATGCGCCGCATTACACTTGCAGCAACCCCAAAGAAGTGAGCGCGACTCTGCCAGCTTATCTCTTTCTGTCCGGCCAATCGCAAGTACGCCTCGTGCACTAACGCCGTGGCCTGAAGCGTGTGGTCCGGGCGCTCGTTACGCATGTAATGGCGGCCCAATCGCCTCAGCTCACTATAGACCAAGGGCATCAGGCGTGCCTCGGCTTCCTGGTTTCCCTGCGTCAGTTGAATGAGGAGCTGAGTTATTTCGCCTGGTGTTGGGTCCATACGCTGCCTTTGGACCTCGTTTACTTATCAGAAGATGGCTATATCCTATACTAAATGCGGGATCTTTTATACAAAGGAATTATAGTTGAGAGGATTATACCCGCGGCGCGTCACACCCCTGCCTCTCTTCTCCGACCGAAATAAACGCCAGGTGCCCGAGGGAGGCCAACCTGCTCTTGTTACATATAGCTGTAAGCGGCACGCCGGAGCTTCGCATAGAAGAGCGGTATCAGCCTCGACTGAGCGTCCCCATTTCCATTTTTCCACTGAATCAGGAGGTTTGTTACCTCGCCCGGCGGAATTCCCATTTGCCGGATGTCTTCTTGAATGCGCCGATTACATACCTAAAACTAACTGCCATTGAGGGCATCCTTGCTCACCACCCGTGTTCCTGGCTCATCGGGCCCCATTCTTTGCGAATCGTACGCGCGCCGTGGCCCCTATTTGACCAAATCTACGCTTAACCAGATGGAAGCGCCAGCGAGCAACGCAAGCGCATAAGCAGCAGCGAGGGCGGGGTTGGCCCCGATGCCGCCGGACGCTGACTCAGCAACCTCTTCCCAAAGCACGGCGATACGGGCTGGGTTGCGACAAACAGGGAGGGAGAAGACATGATTGAGCAAAGCCTTGAGAGATCCAACAGCGCACATAGCGTTCTACCGATGCCGCCGATGCCCACTCGCAGGAGTGGCCGACGGGACTTCCGCCGCAACACCGTCCAGGACCGGCCCCCCGTCACCGACCGTCAGGTTCGCTATCGTCTTGACCAGCTCACCGCCGCGCAACGCTCCTGGCTGGAACAGGATCTTGAGCGGGCGGCGCACGTTCAGCGCCAACTACTGCCTGATCAGCACCTGCGCGTCGCAGGATGGGAGATCTCCTACCACTACCAGACGTTCGGAGCGGTGGGCGGAGACTACTGCGATGTCATGTTCCCTGGGGCCGGCGAAAGAGAGCTGTTGCTCGCCCTGGGTGACGCTTCGGGGAAAGGAATTGCCGCCTCCCTGATGATGGCGCAACTGCACGCCATCTTTCACAGCCTGGGTTCATCCCGGCTTCCAGTCCAGGAGCTGATCGAGCGGGCCAACCGAATTTTGCGCCAGCACGCCGCCTGGTCAACTTACGCCACGCTGGTATGTGTGCGCGCGACATGTGAGGGCGACATCGAAGTTTGCAATGCCGGACACTGCTCGCCTCTGGTCGTCGGCCAGGACGGAATTACGCAAATCGAGTCGGGTGGATTTCCTCTGGGGATGTTTCCCGAGGCGCCCTGCTCGGTGATATGCAAGCGGCTGGCCAAGGGTGAAACCCTTTTCCTTTACACCGATGGCCTGACCGAAGCGCGGGACCGCTGCGATCGCGAATACGGTGCCGAGAGGTTGCTCCGAACGGTAAGTGAGGGCTCAGCACTGCCGCCCCGGGCACTGATCGAGACCTGTATGGAAAGCGTCGCAGCGTTCCAGGAAGGCGTTCCCTCGAGCGACGATGTAACCGTTATGGCGATGCGTTATGTTTGACACCCGCCACCTGCTCTCCACCATGATCAGACAAAGGGCAACGGTTCAGGGCAACCCCAGCAGCCGCGAATTTTTCTTAGCACCTAGGCCAATGCAGCATGACTCGGTCATTCCGCCCTTGGCGCGGCTTTAGGACAAGTCCGTCTTGCCATGCATTCGGGGTTCCTGCGCCGGCAGGGGTGGGGACAGTAGTTTTCCAGACAACTGTTCGGCTTGCTTCTCGCGGGCCGCTGCCTGGAGATACTCCGCTGTCGCCATTTCTTGCTTGGCTTCCTCCTGTCTACCGGCCTTGAGGTAGGCTTTCCTTGGCTCAATGAAGAGGTAATCGCCGATGTGGAGGATAGTGCGGGCGAAGTCATACCGATCATCCAGCGGAAAGGAGACATCCATACCGAAGTTCGCTTGCGGTGGCAACGATGCCGGTAGAGCAGCCGCGGCACACCGGTTGAAACGATCCAGGTGGTGCGGAGGGTGTTCATTCACCACGATAATATGATCCAACATGTCTCGTCGGCAGCTTCCGACCCAACGCTTCGCCACACCGTTTTGCTAGGGCCTCGCAAAGGAGGTCCGCACCGGGCTCATCTTCAGGCATCGAACGGCCACCGGGACCTCCAGGCCGTATTTCGCATCCCGGTCGAAGATGAGATCTCTTGACTCCGATTCGAATGGGAATGCTTCCCGTAGCTGCCGGATGATCCAGCTGCTCATCGGATGCTTCGTGACGTTGAAGTGCAGGGTTCGCCAACGATCATGGCTGATCACGAAAAAGCCATAGAGTACGCCGAAGGTGATCGTCGGGGCCGCGAAGAAATCCATCGCCGCGATGGCTTCCCGGTGATTTCGAAGCAAGGTGAGCCAATGTTGGGCCGGTTCGGGATCCCGCGAAGATCGTTTCATCCAGTGTGAGATCGTTCTCTCGGAGAGATCAAAACCGAGCATGAGGAGTTCACCATGGATCCGCGGTGCTCCCCAAGTCGGATTCTCAGCGACCATCCGGAAGATCAAATCCCGAACTTCCTTCGACGCCGGTCTTCTCCCCACCTGCGTCCTGGCCCTGGAGATCAGCCGCCAGTACAAGCGGAAACCGGCCCGGTGCCACCTGACCACAGTCTCGGGTGTAACCACGATCAACGATTGTTTCCATCCTGACCAGACCCGACGTACGGCGACCCAAAAGAGCTTGTCGAGCAGGCCTATTCTTGGCTTCGGATGCTGACGCTTCAGCACGGCAAGTTGTTGACATAGCGTGAGATTTTCGAGGAGGAGGCTCCGACGCACCGCATGAGGCGAACCAGCATTCCCAAGCACAAGACAATGAATCGAAACATGGGCAGGAGTTATACCAGAACAGTGGCGGGAGCATTGCAGCTATGTTATTGATTTTGCAGTCGGCCAGAGTTATGGCGAACCACAGATGTACCGCCTGCCCCGGCGGTGCTCCCCGCGGGCAGTCGTGCGGTAAAGCGCGATTGGGCAAAAAACTTGTTACAAATTGCTTCAAAATAGGCCAAAATCCCTTGAAGACGGTAGAGCGGCTATTCGCCACTAACCTCTTCTCTTTCCAATGGATCCAAAGAATTTCGAAATGGACATGAATCACAGAGGTGGGACTTAAAATCCCTCGGTCCGCAAGGACTGTGCAGGTTCGATTCCCGCCCTCCCCACCAAACCATGCCCCTATCGAGATGGGTCAAGGGCGGCGTTGGCTTTGGCGCTTGCGCACGCATTTCGCCAAAACGACCGCGCCGCGCCCTACGTCTAAGCGACACATTCTTTCACGGGATCCCACGCCACCTTCATTCCCCTCTTGAGCGCCGTGTTGCCAATCCACGACGTCCGCGCGGCTTCCACGCCTGCCTGCAGGTTGGCGTTGGGGGTCTTTCGGGTGCGCACGCAATCGAGGAAATTGCGGACGTTGTCGATGGTGCCGTCGTGTTCGGTTCGAACAAGAATTTCCGGCTCGGGCTCAAAGGTGCCTGGCACGCGCTTGCCTTGCTCCGGGTAGACGGCCAGGTGTTCCCGGTCAACTTTCATTGTGGCCTCACTTCCAAAGAAGGTGATTCCTCCATCCCCCACCCGGCTGTTGATGGCATGCGTGAACGAGACGATGAAGTTGCCAGGGTATTCGAACGTGGCCGTAAGGGTGTCGGGCGCCTCCCACGGCATGTGGTAGCGATCCCCGACCACCGTCGCTGTCTTGGGAGCAGTCTGCCCCATGTACCACTGCACGACATCCACCAAATGCGTGAAGAGGTCGGTCATGGAGCCCCCGCCGAAGTCCCAGAACCATCGCCAGAAGTAAAACTTCTCCAGGGTGAAGGGCTGGTCCGGCGCGTTCCGCAGGTACTGCTTCCAGTCCAGTTGCGACTGATCCACGGGTTCGAGCACGTTAAACAGAGGGTATAAATCCTGATACCAGAACGAGTGGACGAAGGTAATTCGGCCCAGCTTGCCGGAATCGATGATCTGCTTTCCCATCAGGTAATGCGCCCAGCTTCTTTGCTGCGTACCGGTCGAGACGACGCGCTTCAGTTCCGCGGCCAGGCGCACGGCAGGCACACCTTCATCAACCGAGTGCATCACAGGCTTCTCCACATAAACATCCTTCCCGGCGCGCAAGGCATCGAGCAGCATGGGAATGTGCCAATGGTCCGGGCTGCCGATGATCACCGCGTCAATGTCCTTGCGGTCCAGAACGGCCCGGTAGTCCGTATAACCCTTGGCTTCGGGTGGGCAAAGCTTCAACCCCTGGTCGCGCCGTACGCCGTAGACGTCCGCACAGGCGAGCAAATCCACGGAGGGATCCTCCTTAAAGGCGCGCATCAGGACTTTGCACCGTTCCCCGGTGCCCAGGGTTCCGATGCGTATCCGGTCATTGGCGCCCAGCACCCGTGACGGGGTCAAGCCTCCTAGCATGGCGGCTGACGCGCCTGCCGCCGCGGACCCCTTGAGAAATTCCCTACGGCTGATCTCTGCTTTTCTCTCCATTGCTCTACTCCTTTTTATGTCTAGCCCCATTGCCTCTCTTCGTTTGGGGAAGGTGCCTGTTTCCTAGAAGCCATTTCAAAACCCTCTGTAGTCCATTGAAATGAAGGCTGTTGATGTGATCATCCGCAATTTAGAAGAAGCAGGCATTAAGGCCATACTGAAAATAAAGGACTTAACTCGAAGGCCTAGGTCATCATTCCGGATAGCCCGGATTTGGTTNNACTATTTCAATAGGTTCCATAGGGTTTTGAAATGGCTTCTAATCAATTGCGCTGTCATTCTGGGCCCGTACTTTGGGCGAAGAACCTCAGTAGTTCATTTCTTTCTCACATCCTCCCAAACTGCAGAGATCCTTCGCCCCGATGAAGGGCGTCGGGGTGGACCGAAAAGGCCCATCTCCACTCAGGATGACAGGATTTCAACGATTCACCGCAATCCCTCAAGCGCCATCAGCGCCATAATCAAGGCCGATCTGGCGCGCCAGCTTTTGCACGTAGTGGCGGCCCTCGTCGTATTCTTCCGGCTTGTCGCAGTGTTCCAGCATCAGGGTAACGTCGCCGGGAAGACTGGCGATTTCGGTCAGGTAGGTCTTGTAATCCATCGACCCGCGGCCGGGGATGGTCTCCCGCAGGCTAATCTGAGGATAGTCCTCCCAGATCAGATCCTTGGCATGACAGGAAATGATCCGTGTACCCAGTTTCTGGAAGCACTCGCGAATGACGCGGGTGTTGTGGTACATCTGCTCGGGAGAACCGATCACGTTGCACGCGTCAAGGTGAACGCCGAATTCCTTGCGATCCACCGCCTTGATCAGCTTCAGATAATCGTCGGGCCCTGTCGGAAACGTGTACGACATCATTTCAATCGTAAACTTGGTGCGGGTGGGCTTGACCGCGTCAATCAGTTTGCGGCAATTTTCCACCGTGGCTTCGATGAACGCCGGGCTGATGTTGTCCGGGGCAGCGCCATTGGTGGAGGTGTGGCTGTGCGAACCTGAGGTGTCGAGGCAACAGCGCGCGCCCAGTTCGTCCGCCAGCGCCAGCCGCTCCTGCACATAGGCCAGGTTTGCTATCCGTTTGGCGGCGTCCCAATCCTGCATGTTAACCCACGCGCCGGTTTCGGCAATGGCCACGTCCTGGGCCCCGTATTCCTTGATGATGGCTTTGATGCGGTCCCGGTCCTTTACATCACAGGGGGGCGTGTAGGCGGCGCGGTAGCCGAGCCTGCGATGTTCGCGGGCGAGTTCGCCGGGATCGTCAGACTTGATAAAGATGGGCGCGCCCAGCCGCATGCGCTTGGCGGCGCCCCGTGCCGTTCCCGCCAGAGCCGCCGGCAGCACTGCGGTTGCCGCCGCCATCGCTCCCGCCCGCTCCAGAAACGCTCGCCTCGAAATCCTCTTGGATTGCATCAGTTCCTCCCAGTTTCGGCAAACATTGTTCGAAGGATCCTTATACGGAATCCCTCTTCACCACAAGAAATCGCAAACGACGGGAAGCCCTTATCAGGAATTCCCCTCTTCGACCTCCGCGATGGCCGATAAGATACGCCCGGCCGCTCCGGAATGCAATCACACAACGGTTTTTGGCTGTTGAGCGCCTCGACGGGCACGGAAGCCACTTCATGGCGAAGGAGGTGAAGGAATTTCAAACTTCAAGCGGTCAAACACATCGGCACACAACAAAAAGGCCCGCTTGGGGGAGCGGGCCTGGGGAAAGGAGGAAACCTACAACAAGTTCATTACCTCTTCTTCTTTGCTTTCTTTGCGGCCATATCTTTTCCCCTCCTTTGCTGAAGTCTTGGGGTCTGTGTGTACAACCACAATTTGTGGTCACGCACTACATTACCACTATATGTAGTGTGCTTTAAACTTTTTGTCAAGAAAAATTTTGCAGAGGAAGAGTTTTTTTCTCAATTTTCTGAAATCCCCCAACGAATTGGCGCAGGAATTTGCGGCCGTGACTTTCAGTATGGGAATGACAGTGCTGATGAGTTTTTCCGCAAGTTTTTTAGCCCCGCCCTTCCAAGCCCATCGGGAAAAGTGCGGGCTAATGCGTCGTCAGGGCCGCCGCGGCGGTGGGGGGCGGACGAGGCGCTGCCGGTTTCTTTTGTGCGGTGGTGGGCCGGCGGGGCGGGTTTTTGGATTTGGCCGCTGGCCGCGAGTGGGCGGTGGTGGCTCGTCCTTCCACGTAAAGGCGCAAGGTTCTGCCCGGTGTCAATTTCGAAGACTTCAGGCCGTTCCAGCGGCGAATCTGGTATGTCGTTACGTTAAAGCGATCGGCGATAAGGTCCACCGTGTCTCCCGGGCGCACGCGGTATTGGCTAAGCCGATGGGGGACCGATTCCCGGACGCGCGCCAGGGAGGAATCATTGCCCGCCGCCATGGGAACCACCAGGTGCGCACCCTGTTCAAGAGAAGAGCTGGCGGTAAGTTGATTCGCCAGCGCCAGGGTGACCGGTGAAACGCGGAGTTGTTTGGCAATGCCGGCCAGCGTTTCGCCTTCCAGCACTTTGTGTGCGCGCCACCAGATGCGTTTGTCCGGGGGAATCGAGGCAATGTTCTTTTCATACAGGTTCTTGGTTCCCGTGGGCAAATACAAAGTAAAGCTGGGGTCGTTGCCGGGGGTTGTCCAGCGCTGCAAGCTGGGATTGAGTTTCACCAAGTCCTCGACGGGGTGGTCAATAAGCTGGGCCACCAGGCGCAAATCGGTGGGCGTGTTGACCTCGACATCATCCACCGCCAGGGGAGGATCGGGTTGCATGTCGAATCCGTAAGCCTTGGGGTCCTTGGCAATCAGGGCTGTTGCCAGGAAGATGGGAACATAGTTTTCGGTTTCCGCCAGCAAGGCATGCCGCTTCCGCAATTCCCAGTAATCGGCATATCCAGTCCTCTCAATGGCGTGCTGCACATTCATGGGGCCACTGTCGTAAGCGGCCATCACCAGAAACCAGTCGCCAAAAGCTGCGTAGAGGTCCTTCAAATGATGGGCGGCCGCAAGAGATGACTTGTAGGGATCTTTGCGCTCATCCACCCACGGATTCTTTCGCAAGCCATACAAAGAGCCGGTGCCCTGCGAGAATTGCCAAATACCCACACACTGCGCTTTGGAAACAGCAAAAGGATTGAAAGCGCTTTCGCCCGCCGCGAGATAGATGAGGTCCTGTGGCACACCCTCCTTGCGTAAGGCATCGCCAATGATTTCTCCGTACGTTCCCACCCGCCGCAGGACGTTTTCCATGTAACCGCGGCCGTGGTTCTGCAAGTAAGTAATCACGCCGTCCACGGAATCGTTGGAAACCAGCGGCAAATCCGAATGGACCGATTGCAATTCCTCCTGGACGCGCTGCTTGGTGCGGGGATCGACGGGGAAGGTGAGGCCGGAAAAAGCTTCCAGGGGAGTGGGCTCGTAGTTGTGCAGGCTTAGGGCGTCACCGCGCTCCAGCGACGCGGCTTCCGCCGAGTAGACGTTCTCCACAATCTTGTCGAACTCGGAACTTAATCGCTCATCGCCCTGGATGTCCAGGCCCGATTCCAGGAGGGTGGCCAGCGCCTGGTCAAACTCCTGCTTGGACTTTTCCAGGTTTCCCGCCCGAAAATCGCTCATGCCGCTCAAGTAAAGCGCATCGACTTGCTTCACCAGGGCGTCTGTTGTATCCGGACGGGGAGCAATTTCGGCGGGAACAATGGGCTCGATGGCCTTAAGGGGCAGAGCCTGAGGTGGCGGAGGCGGAGCGGGCGTGTGCACGGCCGTCGTCTGCTTATCTGTCGTCACGCAGCCATTCAGCAGAAGCACTGCGCCGAGAAGACAGGTCAGCCATCGCTTTGTCAAAACCTACCCCTCCGTGAACTGGAAGATTGCGGGCGCTTGCCCACTCTCCGCGCCAGCGGACAACACCCCTTGAATTCTACTTACCCGAAGATTGCCGGGTCAACCTGAAAGTGGTTAGTGGTGTCATACGGAATGGGAATCCCTTCGCGCCCGTGTCGCGCCAATGACACCACCACCGGATAATTGCAGGTCTTCCGCCAACGGGCCAAACTCGTGGTAGCATGGCAATTGCACGCGCCGTGCGGGGGTGGCGGAACTGGTAGACGCAAGGGACTTAAAATCCCTCGGTCCGCAAGGACTGTGCGGGTTCGATTCCCGCCCTCCGCACCATTTTTCCTGACATTTTTGAGAGCACGCCCGACCGGGCGATGCTCTCTGGCTCCTCTGGTTGGTAATTTGGTTGGTATCCCTTGGACTTCGACGGGAAGACCCACCCCTTGGCGGGGCATCCCTGCGCCCCGTGCCTCGCCCTCATGGCATTCAGCACATCGGGCACCATCGGCAGGATGCGGCGTGCCGCCTTGCTCTTGCCCTCGGCCATCTGTATCAGCCCGCCCTCTTCTCCCCGCAGCACATGCTCCCATCAGAGCGCACAGCACTCCCCCGGTCTCATCCCCGTGCCCAATATCACAGTGGCGGCATCCTTCCAGGGCTGGGGGCAAGCAGCAAGCGTTATCGGCCCGGCTGCGGACGAGGGATGAGCGCCTTGTATTGAGCGGCCGGTCGGTCCTGAAGGCAATGGACATAGTACAATGAGGTCATATGGTTTGATTTTGGACTCCCAACTACCCCGTGTGCATCTCGCAGGTTGCCCCCCTTAATCTGAATTTTCCGAACTAAGAAATAATTACGCGGGTCGAAAGAGCAGCAAATCCAGGCTGAACGTCACGCGCATTGCTTCCACCGGCCGGGAACGCAGGGGCCGGTAAATCGAGTGCAGGACGTCGTGAACGGCGGCAGCGTCGAGATCGGCCGTGGCAGCGATGCGGCACTGATCGACGAGCTTGAATCCGCGTGCGAAGGTCGCAACGGTTCTGGCAACGCGGTCACGGCCCTTGCCGCGCAGCTCGATGAGATCCTCAGGTGCGGGAATGGCAACGAGGAGGCGGCCGTCATCACGTAGCACCCGCCGGAATTCGGGCGCATTCATCCGCGCCGTGATGGACAGGACGAGCGAGAACGAGCGATCGGCGTAGGGCACCGCGCGATCGGCATTGGCCACTACCCACTCGTATCCGGGATAGCGCCGCGCCGCAGCATCCATGGCGGGAATCGAGATATCGATGCCATGCGCCTCGAAACCGGTCTCGCGAGCAAGGGAGCCGAGGTAAAAGCCGTCACCGCACCCGGCATCAAGCACGATATCGCCGGGCGACGCATTCATGATCTCCGCCATGGCGCGCAGCAGCGGCGCAGTGACGCCGCGATCGTGCAAGCGCCGCCGCCCGGCAAGCGCCGCCGCCGTATCCCCCGGCTGCCTGGATCTCCGCTCCTGCGGCTGAAGCAGATTGATGTATCCGCTGCGCGCAACGTCGAATGAATGCCCCTGCGCACAGAGCAAACGCCGCCCCTCACGCACCAGGGCCAAGCGGCATTCGCGAACCGGGCAGATCAGCATGTGCCAAGTATATCTGTTGGGAGTACATAAATAGAATGAGCACTTTTGACCAATGGCAAGAGCAATTCTGGGCTGATACCAAACCTCTTCACAAGGTATAAAGATGCCAGGCTTGGAAATTTCTCCCGCCTGTGGGGCGATGAGGAGAGGTGGACCACATGGGCGCTCTACAAAACGTAGCGAGTTTCGAGCTGATCGACCTGAACATCATTTCCGTTGACATGGCGGCGCACCTCATGTGGATGAGGGAATGCCCGAGGTGCGCAGCGTGTATCGCAAAAGTGCAGTCTTCCGATGCTTGGAAATGTTTCATCTGCGGATGGGACTAGTAGCCCAGGCCTCGGGTGATAATAGGCGTACCGTGGGAGCGTCAAATCAGTGATGGTGAAGAATTCCAGGAATTCCAAACGCCGCGGCGCCGCAAGGGTCCTCAAGCCGGGACCGTGGTGGGCGCCGGGACGCTGGTGGCTGATTATGGGAGGGTCGTTCATCGTCATCGCCGCCAGCGTGGTGATCGTGCTGGCCAGCAAATGGCCCTACACGCAGCAGGCTGTCACCAAGGCGCTACAGGACCGGTTCGCCCGAACCGTCCAGATCCGCAGCTTCCGCAAAACCTACTTTCCCCCGGGGTGCGTGGCTGAAGGGGTCAGTTTCCTGCACCGGAAACGTGCGGGCCTGCCACCGCTGATCACCGTCCAGACCTTGATCATTCGCGGAAGCTACAATGGCCTTTTACGGATTCACCCGCGCCTGGATGAGGTCGAGGTGAAGGGGTTGCACGTTACCATACCGCCGCCGAGTGCGAGTGGCCAGCCGTCTCCTGTAATGCCGTTGACGACCAGCACCACGGGCGCTTCCATCACGATTGGCGAGATCAAAACGGATGGCGCGGTGTTGGAGTTTATGCCCCGGCAGCCGGGCCAGGAACCTTTCCAGCTGAAGATTCATCGGTTGACATTGGAAAACGTCGGTGAGAGCGGTGTCATCCCCTACCATGCAACCTTGTTCAATTCTGAGCCGCCAGGGGAAATCCGGTCGGATGGGGCGATCGGCCCCTGGAATGAGGATGACCCCGGCAGCACTCCGGTGACAGGTTCGTATACTTATGAGCACGCGAACCTGGCCATGTTCGAGGGTGTCTCCGGTACCCTATCGTCCCAAGGCAAGTTCAGCGGCACCATCGGCCATATTGATACGAACGGCGAAACCGACGTGCCCGACTTCCGTGTATCCGGAAGCAGCCACACCGTTCACCTGACTTCGAAATTCCAGGCGGTCGTGGATGGAACGAATGGAGACACCCTTCTTCAGAATGTGGAGGCGCACTTTCAGCGAACCACGGTGACTTCGAAGGGCAGCGTAGCCGGACACGCCGGCCAACACGGAAAAACCGTTCGGCTGGAGATGGCCGTGAAGGAAGGCCGCATTGAGGATTTGTTGTCACTCTTTACGGAAGAGAAACGCCCGTCATTGACCGGCAGTATCAATCTGACCGCGAAAGTACAGGTGCCGCCGGGGCCGCCGGGGTTCTTGCGGAAACTCAATCTTGACGGTAGTTGCGGCATTGGCAGCGGACACTTCGCGAACCCGGACGTCCAGCAGCCGGTGGATGCATTAACCGAGAGCGCGCGCGGCGAGAACAAGCAGCAGCAAGCCGAAGACCCGGAAACAGTGCTCTCGCAGCTTGGCGGGCAGGTCTCGGTGAAAAATGGCGTTGCCACTCTGTCCAACGTCTCCTTCACCGCTCCCGGCACGCGCGCGGAGATTCAAGGCACCTATAGCCTGACGGACCGAAAAGTTGAACTCCATGGAATTTTGTACACCAACGGAAAGCTGGCTGACACCACGTCGGGATTCAAAGCGCTGGTGCTGAAGGCCATCGGTCCACTTCTGAAACAGAAGTCCGTTACGGTGGTCCCCTTCGCAATTACCGGCACATCGTCCAAGCCTTCTTTCGCCCTGGATTTCACCGCAAAACGCCGGGAATCCGCCCTCCTCGCGCCCCGCCTGTGAGGCGCTATAATTTTCGCGGAATTCAAAGTTGAGCGGGTAGCCACAGTCAGCGAAGTTCTGACTGTGGGTTCTTCCCCTGATGACGGGATTCAGCCTGGGGGCATCGGGCATGGGAAAAGCCCACGGTCAGGACTTCACTGACCGTGATGGCTACACCATCCGCTGTGGACAATCAAGTCCTCAAATTTCGAACTCAATCTCCTCCGCGAACACAAGTCTAACCGGTCCGATCAATCCCGCCGGGGGGATATTTTCCGCCCCGTACTCACGCGAGAGGAAGTAGTACCACTGCTGGCGCTCGTTGTAGCTGCCGTACTTTTCCTCGCTTTTAATCGCCCACTCCGGCAGCTTCAATCCCGCCACGTAATTGATCAGCCGGTTGCTGACGCGCACTTCGATAAAATTGTTGCCCGGCTTCACCAACTTGCTCACGTCGTGCAGGTGGGGACGCTTCCAAGTGACGCCTGCCGCCTGACTGTTCAGCCAGACCTTGGAAGCGTCCGCCACGGTTCCCAGGTCGAGCGTGACGCGCCGTCCCTTCTCCAGCAAGACGGGCGGGAGTTCAAACTCCAGTTCATAGCGCGCCGTACCGGAGAAGTTCCGCGTGTCGGCATCGTCGCTCCAGGAGTGCAGCACGCCCATCTTCTTCACCAGCTTGTCAAACTTATAGGCCTGGAACGTCACCAGCCATTCCCCCGAGATTTCCATGGGCGCGGGCAGGTCCTTGACGAGTTGTTCTTTTCGTCCCGCCTTCGCGGCCCCACCGGTGCGGATGTAAATCGTTCCGTTGTCAGCCGTCGTGCAGATGACCTTCCCTTCTCCCGCCACGGTAACGGCATCGGCGTTGGTCTCCACCACGTGCGCCGGCTCCGGAGCGTTCGTGAAGATGTAGAACACTGACTCGCGCGGCTTCAGGTGGAAGGGAATTCGCACGCCGCGATCCTCCACGCGGTAGTTGGCGAGGGGCTTCATTTCGCCGGTCTCCGCATCCCAAAGCTCCACGCACTTGCGGTCCGTGCGGAAGAGAGCGGAGTTCTCCTGGTCAAGGTCGCTGTTGTTGGTCACGAAATAAACGTCCGCGTCATCCACGCGCCGGTGCAGGTGCACAACCGCGTCGGCAGGCTTCTGGAGCGCGAAGTCCGGCTGCAAGTGTTCGCGCAGAATCTTGGGCAAATCGGTTTCGGAGCGCAGCAGAATCGCTTCGCCCTGGCCGTACTTGTTGCGCACAATGGCCTCGCGAATCGGAATGGCCCCGAACATTTCCGCCACGATGCTCTGCACTTTGGCGTCGTTCTCCTCAAAGCCGGTGAACCCGGTGGAATACTCCGGCAGGCGTTCGATGGCGATCACCACGCCGCCCGCCCGGCAGAAGTCGCGCACGCGTTCCAGACTGCGGAGCGGCATGTACATCATGCGCGGCAGAATCAGCACCGAGTGCTCCATCTTCTCGATGACCAGCTTGCCGTTCTCCAGGCTCGACCGCTCCACCAGCACCTGATCGTTGAGGAAGTTGAAATCGAAGCCATTGTGGACGACCAGCGGCACGATATCGCCCCACTTGATGACCGTCTGCGGGTCCCAATCCCCGTTTGTCGCCGGAGCCATCTTGCACCAGGAATCCTCAACGGGTGAAAGGATGGCAATATCGCCCACAAACCGTCCCTGCGAAAGCAGCGAGCAGCAGCGGCCTACGTAAGAGGAGAACTGGTTGTAGTACTGCCACCACGGCTCCGTGTGCCGGATCACCGAGGAGGCAAACATCTCGTGGAAGGGTTCGGTCTCGTCGTTGGGGTCGTTGTAGGTATACCCGTGATTGATGATCTCCTGGTAGCCGTCGCGCAATCCCGGGTCGAGAACCGACTTCAGGATTTCTAGGTTCACAACATAACGCCAGGAACTGGGGTAGCCCGGCGCACTCAGGAAGGTGAAGCTTTCCGCTGACGTCATGGGCTTGCCATAGATGTGGGCGGAACTGGTGGCCAGCTTGCGGTGCACGGAAATCTGCGGCTCGCGCAGCGTCACCTGCTCCCCCTCGCCAATCGAGTTGCACGCGTAAGATTGCAGCAGCTCGCCCACGCTGCCGTGGGATTGCACGCGTGAGAGCAGGTTGTTCTGCTCGCACCATTCCCGCAGCGGGATGA